>CALYYZ010000011.1 GCA_945607165.1 uncultured Ruminococcus sp.
CCTATGCGGCAACAGGTGTTGCAATCGACGAGACAAACTTCCCCGATGCAAAATTCAGAAGCTATGTCAGCACATACCTTGACAAAGACGGCAACGGTACTCTCAGCGAATCAGAAATTTCTGCCGTTACCGAAATCCATGCAAATAGCTTGGGCATAAATAGCCTTAAAGGCATTGAGCTATTTACAAAGCTTACAACACTATTCTGCGAAAATAACGGTCTTACTTCACTTGATGTAAGCAAAAATACTTTGATGACAGAGCTTGCGTGCTCATACAATCAGATTGCTTCGCTTGATTTGAGCAAAAACACTGCACTGATCGAGCTTTACTGCTACGGCAATCTGCTTACAACCCTTGATTTGAGCAATAATACTAAGCTTGAGAAACTTGCTTGCGACAAAAATCAGATCACTTCCCTTGATTTGAGCAATAATACTGAGCTTAAAACTCTTGACTGCTCATACAATCAGCTTACAACCCTTGATGTAAGCAAAAACACTAAGCTTTATTCTTTAATCTGCTCCGGCAATCAGCTCACCTCGCTTAATTTGAGTGGGAATACGGCTCTTGAAAGAACGGAATTTAATGATAACTGCTACAGTGTTACGGCTACCTCTGACCGTAGATTTGACCTTTCAACTCTGCCCGGAAGCTTCGATGTAAACCGTGCCGACAGCTGGAACGGCGGCACTGTGTCGGGCAATATTCTGACCTTAGACATTGGCAAGTATTCAGCCACCTACTCCTATGACCTCGGCAACGGAGAAACAGAAACCTTTACACTGAATTTCAAATTTGTGGAATCTATTGAAATCAACGAAGAAAACTTCCCTGACGAAAATTTCAGAGAATATGTAAGAGCAAGCTTTGACAAAAACAACAGCGGAGTTTTGGGTATACCTGAAATTGACCGTGTGCAGGTTATCAATGCTGACGGAAAAAATATAAGCTCTCTGAAGGGAATTGAGTATTTTACCGAGCTTACAGAGCTAAACTGCTACAACAATCAGCTGACTTCTCTTGATGTGAGCAACAACACAAAGCTTAATTCTATTAGCTGCTCCAACAATCAGCTCGCTTCTCTTGATGTCAGCAAGAATACACAGCTTAAATCTCTTAGCTGCTCCAACAATCAGCTTACCTTGCTTGATGTCAGCAAGAATACTCAGCTTGTATCTCTTGACTGCTCCAACAATCAGCTTACCTCACTTGACCTTAGCAGTAATACGGCACTCAATTACTTAGAATGTGTTGATAACTTTTATTGTGTTCCTGTTTCGTACGACCTCAGGCTTGACCTTTCAACTCTGCCGGGCAGTTTTGATGTAAGCCGTGCGGGCAACTGGAACGGCGGCACTGTGTCGGACAATATTCTGACTCCTCAGCGAGGCAGATATCAAGTCTCCTATGCTTATGACCTCGGCAACGGAGAAACAGCAACCTTTACACTCTTTCTTGAGCCGGAAGAATACCTTGAAATTAACGAGGATAACTTCCCTGACGAAAATTTCAGGGAATATGTCAGCACAAATCTTGACGCAAACAAAAGTGGAATGTTGAGTCAGGCTGAGATTGACTATTTAACATATTTAGATGTTTCAGACTGTGAAATCAGCTCTCTGAAGGGAATTGAAAACTTCACCGCACTTGGATATCTTTACTGCTCCGGCAATCTGCTTACAACCCTTGATTTAAGCAATAATACTGAGCTTAAAACTCTTGACTGCTCATACAATCAGCTTACAACCCTTGATGTAAGCAAAAACACTAAGCTTTATTCTTTAATCTGCTCCGGCAATCAGCTCACCTCGCTTAATTTGAGTGGGAATACGGCTCTTGAAAGAACGGAATTTAATGATAACTGCTACAGTGTTACGGCTACCTCTGACCGTAGATTTGACCTTTCAACTCTGCCCGGAAGCTTCGATGTAAACCGTGCCGACAGCTGGAACGGCGGCACTGTGTCGGGCAATATTCTGACCTTAGACATTGGCAAGTATTCAGCCACCTACTCCTATGACCTCGGCAACGGAGAAACAGAAACCTTTACACTGAATTTCAAATTTGTGGAATCTATTGAAATCAACGAAGAAAACTTCCCTGACGAAAATTTCAGAGAATATGTAAGAAAAAGCTTCGACAAAAACAACAGCGGAATTTTGGGTGCAACCGAGGTTGACCATGTGCCGGAAATCAGCGTATCTGACAGCAATATAAGCTCTCTGAAGGGTATTGAGTACTTCCCCTCGCTCAAGAGCCTCTACTGCCCCAGAAATCAGCTGACTTCACTTGATGTAAGCAAGAATACAAATCTTACCACTCTGGTCTGTGATTCAAATCAGCTCACCTCGCTTGATCTTAGCAATAACACAGAGCTTACGCATCTTTATTGTAATAACAATCAGCTCAGCTCACTTGATATGAGCAATCATATCAAGCTTATATATCTTGACTGTACTTCAAATCAACTCACCTCGCTTGATCTGAGCAGGAATATTGAGCTTACATCTCTGTACTG
This sequence comes from uncultured Ruminococcus sp., assembly GCA_945607165.1. Taxonomy (GTDB): domain Bacteria; phylum Bacillota; class Clostridia; order Oscillospirales; family Acutalibacteraceae; genus Ruminococcoides. The sequence goes on from CALYYZ010000011.1 coordinate 2,522, forward strand.
TGCTTCAAATAAGCTCTCCGCACTTGATTTAGGTAACAATACAAAGCTTATGTATCTGAAGTGCAACAGCAATAGCATACCGGCTCTTGACCTTAGCAATAAAGCTTCACTGTCTGTTCTTTATTGCTATGGAAATAATCTTAAAGCTCTTGATGTGAGTAACTGCCCCGCACTCACTGAACTTGAATGCAGTGGTAATGAGCTGACATCACTTGATCTGAGCAAAAATACAATGCTTACATATCTGGACTGCAGCTCAAATAATCTTACCTCTCTTGATTTAAGCAACAATACCGAGCTTGATTATGCATATTGCAGCCAAATCACCTACTACCTTGATGTTACGGCTGACCGCAGCTTTGACCTTACAAAGCTTCCGGGAAACTTTGATGTAAGCAAGGCAAGCGAATGGACAGGCGGCACTGTAACAGACAATATCTTGACTGCAGATGCAGACAAATATTTGGTTACATACTCCTATGACCTCGGCAACGGCAAAAAAGAAACCTTTACTCTAAGAATCTATGAAGTAGTTGAAATCAATGAAGCTGTCTTCCCCGATCCTGTTTTCAGAAGCTATGTCAGCGAAAATATGGACAATGATAAAAACGGCGTTTTGGGCGGCAAAGAAATTGAAGCCGTTACTGAGTTAGATGTCAGCGCAATGTCAATCAAAGACCTTACCGGCATTGAAAGCTTCTCGGAGCTTAAAGCTCTGAACTGCTCAGACAACCTGCTTACTACTCTTGATGTTAGCGGTAACACATCTCTGAATTCGCTTGACTGCTCGGGCAACCGGCTTACTGCTCTTGATATGAGCAATAACAAATCTCTGCGTTCGCTTGACTGCTCGGGCAATCAGCTGACAGAGCTTGACTTGAGTAAAAACACACACCTTTTTGAGCTTAACTGCTCCGACAATCAGCTGACAGAGCTTGATTTAAGCAGAGCTTCAAGAGCCATTACAAAGGTTAACTGCTCAGACAACCGACTTACAACTCTAAATCCGGGCAACGGACAAAGGCTCACGACTCTGGACTTCCATAACAATCAGATAACATCTATCTCCTTGTACTGGAACACGGCTCTTTCAGAGCTTAATTGCTCATACAATCAGCTGACCGCCCTTTATTTGGGTAATAATACAAAGCTTACAGCTTTGGACTGCTCAAATAACTCCTACACTGTTGAGATCTCAGCCGACCGTAAATTCGACCTTTCAACTCTGCCCGGCGGCATTGATTTAAGCCGTGCGGACAACTGGTCAGGCGGTACTGTAGCTGACAATATTCTTACCGTTGACGAGGGAGCTGAGGCTGTCACCTATGAATATGATCTTGGTAATAACAAAAAGGAAGTATTTACTCTTACTATTACCAAGGCTGTGCAACCTGAAATCGGTGATATTAACAATGACGGTGTTATAAGCATAGATGACGCAACCGAAATTCAGAAATACATTGCAGGAATGATAAGCTTTGACGATACCCAAAAACAGCTTGCAGAAGTAAACGGAGACTCAAGCATTGACATTGCCGACGCAACCGCAATTCAGAAGCTTATTGCAGGCTGAGTATTTCGGAAACAGACCTCTTAGCAAGACAAAAACAATACAAAACATTTTTACGGGGCAGCTGCAAAGCTAATTGCGGCTGCCCCGTATGTTTTTATGGATTATTTGTGCATATAATCTTAGCTTTCCCGAGTTAAGAAGCTTTTTATGATATTGAGATGGTATGGGAACTGTGCGTCAATTATTTCGGATATCTCCTGCTTTTTCTCATCGCTGAGACTGTCATAAATTCTCACTGTTACCCGAAAGCCCAAAGGATTTTCAACAAACTCAAAGTCACTGATGGAATAGCTTTCTATCAAAGCCTTGAAGCCGTCGGGAGTAAAGCCGAAGCGGCTGTCTGACTGCATAAGCATCAAAATCTCTCGGCGTTTTTCCGGCGAAAGCCCCGAGCCGTCTCTGCCGGTGAAGCTCTCGATGCGTGTAAGACCATAATCCTCTGCGGTCTGAATAAAGCACTCCTTTAGCACCTCGTCAAGCTCGCAAAACAAAAGGTCAAGCTCCTGAGCATAAGCCTTCAGCTCGTTTGATACATTGTTTCCGTCCTCGATTTTGTAAAGCCCCGTCGCCGTAAGCTTTGACTTCATTGAATTATAGCTGTCTGTCATTCAAACTCCACCGTGACCTCGCCTGCCCTGAAGCACTGCGAGCCCGATACCTCCCTGTCTGTCATACTTGCGTCAAATTCATAGGTTTCTATGCAGTCGGTTTCAAGCAGATATCTGCCCAGAACCGAAAGATAAAGCTTTCCCCCGATGGGAATAGAATTTATAAAGCGAACAAAGGCTTCTGTGCATTTATCCCTTACCGCACTTTTTTCCTTGCCTGATTTTGCCTTTACCCTGACCGTCATTTCATAGTCAACAAAATCAGCCTGAACCACCTGTGCATCAACATTAAGCTCTCTTTGCTTATTTACAAGCTCGCTAAGCTTTGCTATAGCCGCCGGAGCAGCCGCAGTATCTCTGCCGCAAACATAAATATTTATTGTTCCGGCTCCCCTTGCCTTAGCCACAACACCGACCTTTGCAATTCCGTCAACAGATAGCGCAAGCTGCTCGTAATATGCCTTGTTTGTGCCGTTGGAACGGTTTACATAGCTGCTTCTGATTCTTTCTCTCAGCTCAAAGTCAGGCTCAGCGTCCTCACCGTTTATAAACACCTCTCTGTTTGTCACTCTGCTGATTTCCGCCGGAACGCTTACGGGTACAACGGCTTTGTTAAGGGAAATGTTGCCGCTGCTGCCGGCAGTCTCCGCCTCGGCTGAAACACTGACAAGGGTGTTGCCTGCCGTAATCTCGCCCTCCTCACAGGTAACAAAGCGAACAGGCTCGCTGTCTGCCGTAGCCACCGAGGTGCCTACAGGCACTATTACATCTCTGTCAATCGGCTCTTCAAGATAAAAGGTAAGCTCACCCTGAGACTTCACCGCCTGCTTTCGGGAAATACCTCTTTGCTGTGCTATCATTTCAAGATATTCCCCACAGGCAGTGTCGGCAAACATCTGATTCTTAAGCCACTTAAGACTTGCCTTGGCATTGAATATCTCGCCGGCAAGCACCCTAAGCCTTATGGCAATATCGCTCGCCTCATCAAACGAGTATCCGCTTTCTTCTATGTATTTCTGCTTCATTCTTTCATAAATTTCATTATATGTTTCCGTTCAGATCCACCTCCGCACTTAATGAGTCACCGTCTGCCGTGACGGTGATTTTTATTTTGTCTTTTTCCTTTGAAGCGCTTACCGAAGTATTTTCAAAGGCAGCCAGTGCTTCGCCTGCAATAAGCTCTGCCTTTTGCTGCGCCAAATCCTCATCGGCAGAAATCGTGTGAAGCCTTGAGCCTAGATTTCTGTCATATATAAAGGAGCCGAGCCTTGCGCACAGACAAATCAGCGCCCGCTGAAGCTTCGCCTGTGCGCCGTCTATCAGCACAGGTCTGCCGCAGCTGTCAATTACGGTATCCCCGTTTAATAGCTTTACATCTTTCATACAATAAGCTCCCGTCCGTTTACAAGCACTCTGCCGTCATTTTTAAGCGTTATGCTTGCTCCCCCTGCGGAGCAGAGCATAAGCTCCCCGGGCTTTAGCTCCCTGTTTTCGGCAATCACGCCGAGAGCCACCTCACCGTCATCAAGCGGAAGCACCACAGCGTTTTCTCCTGCCGGAGGTATGCTTATTAAGCCGTAGGGCAGGCAAAACCTGAGCCTTTTGTGCTCACACGAGGATACAACGGCGGTACCCTCGTTGTCGTTTTTGTTGACGCTTCCCTTTACCGCATTGGGAGCTGATATTGAGTTTTTGGTAATATAGTTCATCAGCCACATCAGTCTGTCTCCTTTCTGAGTACTACGGTTGTTTTTTCTCTGTTTTTGCTAAGGTAATATCTTGTCCGAATAACGCAAAGCTTTTCCTGTATGCCCCATTCGCTGTCTATTATCTTTGCCCTTGCGCCTGTTTCAACAAGCCTTTCTCCGAAACATTCAAGGCGGATTTCCCGACTGTTACGATTGCCACGGCTGATTATTTCGTCAGCTGTTTTAAGCGTTGTCCTGTCAGCGGCAGCGTTAATATAGCGTTCTCGTACAATAGCCTTGCAGTCGGGATTTTTGTTTTGTATTATTCCGCTGTAGGAGCGGTTAGGTTCGAGCTTTAGCCGCACCGCCGAAATAAGCTTGTACCTTTTTAGGCTGTCACGCCTTGAATAATAGTCGCTTTGCGTGTCGTTGCAAATAAATACTGCCTGTTCACACGGCACATTGCCGTCAAAATAGGCTCTGCCGTCTGCCGTAATTCTCGGCTCTTTTCCGTAGCGGTTGACGCAGAAATTGCGAAAAGCCATCCAATGCGTCATACCCTTGTCAATTTTCAGCTCACCGCAAAACGGTGTTTTGTCAAGCCGTTCACAGCTTATTCCAAAGGGCTTGAGATGTCTGTCAAAAATAAACTCTGCGTTTGGATTTGTGTATGTAAGCGGCAGAGCCTCGTTGTCAAGCAGGGCTGCGGCAGGACTGCGGACAGTAAGGCGGCTTAACATTCCGCTGTCGGTTTTATAGGCATAAACCTCATCGAGCTGTCCGGTAAATACAATCCTGTCATTGCTGTAGGCAGTTATCCTGTCTGCGTTTTTCATAAGCTCCTCCTTGTATTCCGACACCACCTCAAGGCTGTCGGCAGGAACATCTATGTCAGAATTAAGCACAACTGTCAAAATGTTTTCCAACGGATATACTCTTCCGTCGGAGCCTGTAATTTCAAATTTCAGCACAATCTGATATACCTCCCCTCAAGAGGACAGTCAGGTCTTTTTACCCAAGGATTCAGACTCAACAGCCTGTCTATGCTCTCTGAGTATTTATAGGCAATATCCCACAAACTCTCTCCCTTTTTAGCCGAGCAGCCCGAAAGCTTCTCGGTTTTCTTTTTGTGCATAACCTCTCTGAACACAAAGCTGTATGTAAGCGAGTCGGGGCGGGGAGTGCCTATGATTTTCAGCGACTCAAACACTGCGTAAATCGGAGTCATCTTTGCAAAAGAAAGCAAACCCTCGCCCCCCTGTCTGAACAAATTAAGAAGCTGCTCAAACTGCTCTATGCAGTCGTCACCGAAAAGCTCGCCCTCGCCCCTAATCAGCATATTTTTTCTGCCCATATCCTGCACCACGGATGAGGCGAACGGAGCCTTAAGCTCTGTTACGGTTTTGTCGCACTCAAAGCTGATTTGCCTTGGGTTGTGTCTCCACGAAACACCCTTGAATCTCATTGGTACAAGCTTCATTGCAGTCTTGTTTCCTCCTCTTCCGAAAGCTTTTGACTGTATCTCAGGCTCTCCTGCTCAAGCAGCTCGCTGAGAGCTTCGGTATCTGCACCCTGCAAAAGCTTTTGCTCAAGCTCTGAAAAAGCTTCATTTAAAACATTCATTTTTCTACCCCCTTTTGCGCAATAACGGTTATTTTATATTCTGTCGGCTTTCCGGGCTGCACAATGGCTTCAAAACCGGAAACACAGCACTCGGAATATATAAAGCCGGTTTTTTCTCCGACAAGCTCAATGCTTTCAATTTGTGAGCCGGACGAAAACAAAATTCCCTGATCTCCGTTTATCCTCAGCCTGAGAACATAGTACCTGCTCTCGGTACTTTTTACGGGAGCGGCGTTAAGATACTCTTTGATTTCGTAAAGCTCTTTTTTTGTTTCGCTCTCAAAGCTTATAACACCTCCGAGTAGTTTTCCGTTAAGCAAAACCCTTGTGCTGTCACCCTTTTCAAATACAAATTTCTGCAACCTATACCTCCTCACAAAGACAAAATTCCACGCTGAATTTTACCTCTCTGTAAATTGCGTTCAGGTCGGGGTCAAAGGCTATGGCAGAAGCCGAGCTTTCGGTGATTATTTTTTCGTTATCTGCCTTTTTTAAATCGGTTAAGATTTCTCCCACAATCTCCGACAGTCCGCTTCCGTTCTCCGTTGCGGGAGCATACACTCTTATCTCAACATTTGCCGTGTAGCACTCCCCCTTCAGCGAAGAGGAAACATAGCCGCCGAGATAATCTCTGAGCAGGGCGGTGTCGGTTATCGAAACAACAGCAAGCAGTCCCTTTATGGGAGTTTCAACCGAATGGGAGCCGTATTCCCTGACAAACCTCACCCTTTGAAGAGCGTCAAAGGTCTTAAGTCCGGCAATTATCCTGTCGATTTGCTTTTCAATTTGATTCATAATCATCCTCCAATCCACTGCCGAAAGGCACAAGGATAGCCCACACATATATGGGTATATCCTTAACAAAATATTTTTCGCACCTCTTAACAATATATTTATTTCCCTGTGTTTCTATTACGCTTTCGTTTTCGCACAGGTCAACATCACTCTGTCCTACGAAAAGATATTTTTCTGTTCTTCTGAAACCCAGCCGATGATACTCGCCGCCTATATATATTTTATTTTTGTATCTGAGCGGCTCAACAAAGCCCTTTGAGCTTAGCCTTTTGCCGTTAGTTTCAATATTTACAATACCGCCGTATCTTTCTATTGTTTCGGATATTGATGAAATTATGCCCATCACACCACCCGACCGAACAAAAAGTCCTCGGTTCCTATCAGGTCGGCACAGCGTTTTGAGTACTCACGCCAAAGCTTTTCCCCTTTTTTGCCGCTGTCAGCCGACGATGTGATTTTCACATCGCCGGCAGTAAAGGAGGTAATGCCTTCCTCATTGCAAAGGTCATAGAGCTTCAGCGCATAGACAGCGGCAAGCATATGTATTCTTCCTTCGTTTTTTTTGCTGTCGGCTTCAACGATAAGCCTTGACCCGATGTAATCGCAGGCGTCCTCTATTAAAGGCGTAAGCCGTGAAATTTCCTTGTCTTTGAGTCCTGTAAGCACAGCAAAGCGTGTAATTACTTTTGCAATGTTCAAGCAATCACCTCGCTTAACAGTCTACTGCTTTTGCGGCTTCGGTAAAGATTTTTGCAAAGCCTGCAGTACAGGTAATTGCGGCTCGTTCAAGCTGGCGGTCAATGAGTCTGTCATAGTCGGTGACAACGCCGCCTGACTGCACCATTTCAAGGGCGCAATTCTTATCAAGACCGATGATTTTGCCGTCTGTCATCTCGGGAGCGTGTAAGAGCGACGCACCGACAGGGGTAATCATCTTTCCGCTGCCCTGAAAGTCAAGACCTGCGTTTGAATCCTGCATCTGAGGAAGCGACAGAATCTTCTGCATCTGAGCAGTGGGCGCAAGAATTGTGTTAAGCTCATAAGGGGCAAGCGATGACCAGAGCTTAAGAATGTCGGCATAGGAAAGCTCGCCCGGTGTATTGGCTGAAACGGTATCGGCAGGATTTGAATTGCCGTCACCGTTTAAAAGCACATCTATAGCGTCCTTGAGCTGTGCTCTGGCAATATATGCGCCGATTTGGTTTAGTGTTACTGTAAACAGGTCGAGACGCTGGAATCTGAGCGCTTCATATGAAGCCACCAACATTCTGCCTCTCTTGTGAAGCTTTACAAGATTTTCTCTTGTCTTTACGGCGGTTTGAGGAATCACTGCGCCCTCGCCCACTACCTTAAGACTTTTGTCGTCCTCAGACGGAGCCGAAACAATGCTGCGATAATCCGTTCCCTCAATATCGGTCACCGTTGCAACAATATTCGGGAGAATGTCGGCTCGCTCCATACCCTGACGAACCGCCCTGCTGATATATTCCGGGAAAAGTGCAGCGGAGCTTGAGGTGCTGAAAAACTTTTCCACACAGTCGCTTCCTCTGCCGCTTACCCTTATGTCAAAACGCTTGAGCTGACGGGAAAAGGCGTCAAGACCCTCAAGAGCTGTTCCCTTGTAGTTTTGCGAGGGGTCAAGACTTTCCAAAGCCGCCGTAAGACCGCCCTTTACCTGATACATTCCCTTTTCAATAGTAATGTTTTCAAAATTTGCCATATTATTTACCTCCTGTTGTTAAAGAATAATTCCTGCTTCTGATGTTTGGGACTCAACAACGAGCACCTCTCTGCCCGAAGTGTTAGCCGCAACCTTTCCGTTTGCCGCTGCCGCAACCTTTGTATAGCCGAGGGCAAGCTTTGCGGTTGTATTTACTCTTGCGTAGCCGCTGAGCTGAACGACAGCGTAGCCGTTTCTCACCCCAAGACAGATTCCGCAGATTATATCGTTTGCCGAGCAGGGAGAAACTGTGCCGTCTGCGCTGATTTTCACCGGCACTCCCGCCTGTGTAAGTGTAGAATCGGCAATAAAGGTTGCCGTATTTTCTCCGTAGCCGTTAAAGTTTACATTCATATCAAATACCTCCGTTTAAATTTTGAACTGACCGTTTGAAACGGTGTTTTCGCTGTTTTTGCTGTTATAAAGCTGTGGAACGGGCTTAATTGCCTCGTTTCTCTTTTTTTCAAAGGCTGTCTTAAATTCATTGAGCTGTGCAACCGTCATAGATTTTGCAACGCACTCCATTGTATCCCTTGAAATATCGGGCTGTACAACCGCAGAAAGCCTGAGCACCTCTGCCGTAAGGCTGTCACGGTAGTACACTCCGTCCTTTGCCGACTGCTTAAGACCGTCAATGTAGCTTGCAAGCTTTGTACACTCCTGCGGTGAAAGCTTGATTTCACTTTTAAGCTCCAGCTTTTTGATAATTTCTTCCATATTGATTTTCCTTTCCTCTGATTTCATACTCTTTGTCACGCCCGCCGACCTTTGGGCAGGTACGGCAACAAAGCTCCACTCGTAAGCGTCGTATGGCCTTGAAAGCTCTGCACAGCACAGCTTAGAGCCGTATATTTCTCCCTTTGCGTGGGGACATTCACTTATTTTTTCTCCGCATATGCTGCACAAAACCTGCTCAACCGAACAGCCGACGCTCACCTCCTTGACAATTCCGCTGTCAATCGCCGTAATAATTTCACGGTTGCCCTCGGTTTTAGGCAGATAAGCCCTTGCCTTGAGCCGGAAATAATCATCTCCTGTTGCGGTTTTTCTCTCGGAAACCGACTCAACCTCACAATAAAATATCCTTGCCGTCTGATTCTTAGCGCTTGGGTTGTGGTCAAATATTCCTGTTTTGCCCACAAAAAGCTTTTCAAGCTCAAAGAGAGCCTCAACCGTAAAGCGTTCTCCGTCCCTGTCAATATCATTATCGCAAAGTACAACGGAAAACACATAGACCTCGTCGGCACTCAGCTTTCGCCTTGTGTAGCCGTTTATCAGGTCAAGCTCACGGTCGTCGGGCAAGCCTGAATTTTCATATACTTCGGCTGAAATAGCCGCTTCCTTAGCTATTTTTATTTTGCTCACCTGATCCCTCCGTTTTTATATTGTTTTCAAGCAGCTGCGCATTGGCGTTATTAAGCCTTGCCTGTGAAAGCTCCAAGGTATCCTGAAGATTAATGTAATCCCAATCTATCTCAAAGCCGCAGTTATAGCCGCAGAGCCTGAGGTGCGTTTTTACAATTTTGTTAATCACCGGCTCCAGCACCGCACGGTAATGCTCAAGCTCGCTTGTAAGAATATCAGCCTGCTGTTCGCTCATTCTTTCGGTGCTTGACCAGGAAAGTCCGAGCAAAAACGGCGGTATGCCGAGCTTTGCGATAATCTGCTCGATAATGCTCCTCAGCGGCACCTCACAGTCGGGCATACGGCTTTCGGCTCCGATAACCCTTACGCTTACATCGCCCAGCGAAACAAAGTCGCACACGCTGTCGCTGCGCATAGCCTTTTTCCATTCATCGGCTATCTGTTTTGCACTCTCTTCACTGAAACAGCCGCTGTTTGAATCGGGAGTGTAGGTGACTGCAAAACGAATGTCGCCCACTCTCTCCCAGTTTGTCTTGATTGAGTCAAAAATTCTGAGCATAATTGAGCTTACAAACGGCAGACCGCTGAGAACAGATGTTCCGCAAACGGTGCCGGGCTTTGGATTGAGCAATGTAGCCAAAACAAGCTGCGGCCTTTGCACCTCGGCAAGCTTTGAGCCTTGATTGGTGAAAACCCTGATATCAAGCGGTGATTTGTCTGCCTTTAGCTCAACATCGTCAAGGCTTGCATTGTACAGAGCCTCAACTGCACAGCCGTCGGCAGAGGGGAGAATTTCTCCCACCGCCTGACCGTAGGTAAGCAGCGAGTCAAGATAGGTGCAAATAAAGCTGTAAAGACCGGTAGCTCCTCCGTTTGAGGCAACTCCGTTTACAAAATCGTCGGCAAGCTGCTGGCATCGGCTGTCAGCGGTAATTATTCTGAATTTTCCGACAAGCCGCACTATCTTGCAGATTGCAGCGTCTATGACAGGCACCGACTCTCTGAGCGAGGAATAAAGCTGACGCTGAGTTTTGGTTGATTCCTCATAAGTTGAAAACAAAGAGCTTCCTGACTGCTTTTGCTTTGGTACAGTCTGGAACATCGGCAGCTTGCCTGCTTTTTTGTCTTTTTTTCTTATTAGTTTCAAGCTGTTTTTTCCTCCTGTCTTTCGGCGGCTAAGGCAAACATCCGAGAACCGCCGTCAATTTCCGTTGTAACAAAATATCTGATATCGTCCATTGCGTGATCGTTTTCCTTTACGGGAGAATCATCGTTTTTCTGACTGTTCCATCTGTAAAGAGAAAACTCCTTTTTTGCTGCGGCACAGTTCTTGCAGATTTTTATTGTGCCGCTTTTCAGCGTCTGAGACACCCTGCGGATACCGTTTACAACATTGTTTTGCGCAGGCATAACGGTGAACTGCGAGTGTCTGCGTATCACCTCAATGAAGCTTGCCGCCGAAGGGTCAACTATAACCCTTGAGATTTTTCTGTCGCCTGCAAGACGGCAAAGAGCTTCGTAATGCTCCTCATCGGTTTTTTGAAAGCCCTCTGTGCGTGAGTCAAAGTAATACTCGTCTATTCTGTACCAGCAGCCGTGTATCTTTCCCCACAATCCAAAGGAAGCCGGATTTACCGTTCCGTAATCGCAGGAAATTACAAAGCGTGAAAACTCTCCCGACGGCACATCGCAGTACATATCGGGGTTTTGCATAAACGGATAAACGGCGCCGTGCACCTCCACCCATTTTCCCAGAACAAATCTTTCGTAAAAAACTCCGGAATACAGTCTTTCGTATCTGCGCTTTATTTTTTCGCTCAATGACGGATTATCGTTCATTGTAAAGTGAAGATACAGGGTGTTTTTGTCCTGAGCTTTTTTTATCCATTCTGTGTAGAACCAATGCTGAGGATATTCGGGATTACAGTTGAACCACAGCCTTGAGCCGGGTACGGAGCAACGAGCCACCGCCTGCTCAACAAAGGAACGGGGCATAAGCGCCACCTCGTCAAAAAGCACTCCCGACAAGGTCATTCCCTGAATAAGCGAAGCCGAGGATTCGTCCTTTCCGCCGAAAAGATAATACCGCACTGTAACACCGTCAAGGCTTAGGATAAATAAATTCCGGCTGAGCTTTTCACTGCACGAAAACCCCAGGGAACTGAGGATAGGAATTATCGGAGTAATAATGTTTCTCCTCAGCGAGCGAATCGTCTTGCCGCAAAGGGCAAAGCTTGAATTTCCACCGAAGCTCAGGCTCCACAAAACAAAGGAAAGCGCCATACAAAAGGTTTTTCCGCTTCTTACGGCACCGTCACAGATTATTGCGTCACGACTGCTGTCGGTCGAGCTTTTGCTCCACCAGCTCATTACTCTGAGCTGCTTTTCGGAAAAGCTTTTAATCATTCCCTGCCTCACTCCCGATTGCTGAGGCACTCCTGTCGATTGCGTCAAACAGGCTTTGAACTCCGTTTTCGCTCTGCACCCTGCCCTCAAGCTTTTCAAGCGCCTTCAGACGATCAAAAAACTTAATTTCCATTGAACCGTCCTTAGGTCTTTTTATCTCAGACACCGAAAACAAATCCATTTTGGAAAGCACCTGTGAGTCGGGATTGTCAATATACAAAAGCGATACTGCTTCGCTTATGTCGCCGAAGGCAAGCCGCTGATAGCCCACAAACGCCATATTCGCCAATGACTTTTCACGACGGCGGGCAAGCCTTTCGATTTCATCGGCAACCTGCCTTTTGCAAAGCAGCCTTTCGCCCGTCTGCACAAAATCCTTTGTGTAGCCTGCCCTCTGTGCCGCAAGGCCTGCACTGCCCGTATTCAGATAGCATGAGCAAAACCTTTTCTCACGGCTCGTTAACTTTTTCTCGATTATTTGTCACCTCCGTTTTTGAGACGATAATGAGTTTTTTGTATCGCCTCTCAACTACCTTTCTAAAAAATAAAAAAATGCATAATTAACCTCATTTTTTGGAAAAATGTTTTTATAATTTCAAATTTTCCTGAAAAAACCGTATTCGGAGGCAATTATGCTGACAAAATCCTATGAAAAAAACCTTAATTCATTAAAAAACGCTCTGCGAAGTGACAAAAGCTTTGACCTCGTAGAGCGTGACCTGATTATTTTGGGCAGAAAGGCTGCCTTATTTTTTGTTGACGGCTTTATCAAGGACGATATTGCCGAAAAAATACTTGAATATTTTTATAAGAATTTATCAGAAGAAAATTTCTCATCTCCCGAATTTTTTGCAAACAGCGCCGTTCCTTATGTCGAGGTGGAAACAAACGATGACCTCGGCAAAATTTGCACCGATGTGCTAAGCGGAATTTCTGCACTGCTCGTTGAGGGCTTTGACAAAATTATTCTGCTTGACACCCGAACCTATCCCCAGCGCACCACCGCCGAGCCGGACAACGACAAGGTGCTAAGAGGCAGTCACGACGGCTTCACCGAAACGCTGATACTCAACACCGCCCTGATACGCAGGAGAATTAGGGACACTGACCTCACGGTTGAGTCGCACTGCATAGGCTCTGCCTCTCACACCGACATTGCACTTGTGTATATGGGCAAGCGGGTTGACAAAAAGCTTCTGCAAACGCTGAGAAAAAAGCTTGAAGCAATCACTGTGCCCTCGCTCACAATGAATCAGCAAACCCTTATTGAGGCACTGTACAGGGGCAGGTGGTATAACCCCTTTCCAAAGGTAAAGCACACCGAGCGACCCGACACCGCTGCCTCGGCTGTGCTTGACGGAAATATTGTCATTCTTGTTGACAACGCTCCCTCGGCTATGCTTATGCCTACCTCGATATTTGATGTGCTTGAGGAGGCTGACGATTACTACTTTTCGCCGGTTGTAGGAACATATCTCAAGCTGTCACGATATCTTATTACCGTTGTTTCGGTATTCATAACTCCGCTTTGGCTGCTGGCGATTCAAAATCCACAGCTGTGCCCTGATTTTTTGAGATTCGTAATAATAGACGAGCCGCAAAACATTCCGATATTCTGGCAGCTTATATTTATGGAAATCGGAATAGACGGACTGAGACTTGCTGCACTGAACACTCCCAATTCGCTTACAACACCGCTGAGCATAATAGGAGCGATTGCGCTAAGCGAATTTGCCGTTGAATCCGGATGGGTGTGTATGGAGGCAATACTGTATATGGCTTTGGTAACAGTGGCTAACTACACTCAGCCGAACTACGAGCTTGGCTACAGCCTGAAATTCTGTCGGGTACTTCTGCTTGTGCTGACCTATATCTTTAATATTTGGGGCTTTGCGGCGGCATTTGTGATTAATCTGCTTGTGCTTTGCCTAAACAGAACCCTGTCGGGAAAAAGCTATCTTTACCCCCTTATACCCTTCAATGCCCACGAATTTCTCAGAAAAATCATAAGAGTAAAAAGCAGATAAAGCTAAAGGCAATACCGAACATCACTTGTGTACGGTATTGCCTTAATTTAATAAACCTATTATTATAAACCTTTTATTGAGTTGCCTGCTGTTTTGCAGGTTCAGCCTTTACGGCTGCACTGTTGAAGATTGCGCCGAGGGTTTTGTTGTCTGCCTGTCCTGTTTGCGGAAGCTTATTATTCTTCTGGAAAAGCTTTACCGCTGTCTTAGTAGCTTCACCGTAATAACCGGTGATGTTACCCTTGTCGGTAACATAGCCTAAGTCAAAGAGCCTTTTCTGTAAAATCTTTACGCTGTTGTCGTCATCTCCCTCATCTAACGAGAGCTTGTTCAGATTGATTTTGTATTTGTCTGCAACAGACGCCGCTGTATTCTGAACCGAGGAAGCCGCTGTTGTTGCCGCTGCTGTAGCGGTCTGTGAGGGTGACTGAGGTGCTGTGGAAGCCTCAACTGCGGCAGACGGCTGAGTTGCCGGCTGTTCGGGAGTAGCGGAAGATTTTTTGAGCTTCGGATACATAAACTCAATCATCTTGTCAAGAGTTAAAAGTGCGGTCTGTCCCTGACGACTGATTTCCTTTTCAGAGAGCATCAGCATTTTATTTCCCTTGACAGCGGATAGGGTTTTAAGAATATCATCTGACTTAATCACATTCAGCGTTGCCTCGTCAGCATAAAAAATGAAGTTGGGGTTTGCGATTTTCAGTGTATTTACATCAGCATTTTCCTCAACAGCTTCTGCGGCAATATTGATTCCGCCGGTATACTCCATAAGCATATTTGCGTATGATCCGCCTACAAGAAGCTTCAGAACATTATTTTCCAGATAAAGATAGCACATTGTGTAGCGCATACCGTTGGAAAGCTGTCCATCGGTAGACTTCTCTGTTTCCTCCATCAGGTCAATAAGCTTTGAATACTCGCTTGAGCCTTTGTTTGAGCCGGTCACAGCTCCGTCGAATATCTTGCCGATAGTGATATAGTTTGTTTCAATCATTGTCGGAGTATCGCCGGGAGCCATTGTTATTACCTGAATACCCTCCTGCTCAAGCTGAGACTTGGCTTGTGAGTTAAGGCTGTCTCCTGCGAATACAATGTCAGGCTTTGCCGCCTTTATCTTGCCGACATCGGGAGTAGACGCAGTGCCAACGCTCGGAGCAATGCTCAGCCACTCCTGATCCACCTCGTTGCTTCTTCCGACAATGGTATCGTCATAGCCGAGATATGAAATAATATCTGCGGCAGAATCGTCAAGCACAACTATGCTCTTCGGCTTATTCTTAATTTCAATATTTGCAATCCTTACGGGATATTCTTCGTTGCCGCAGCCCGAAAATACAAGCGCAGACGATAAAACAATCATAGCAGACAAAATTACGGAAATCAATTTCTTTGTCATAGTAACCTCCGAAGATTAGTTTTTTTACAAGCTTTTCAGCAAAACAGCGATTCAACATATTGCTTTGCACAGCGAGGTGATCTGCCGCCCCTTGCAAGCGCAAATCTCTCTGCACCCGCC
>CALYYZ010000012.1 GCA_945607165.1 uncultured Ruminococcus sp.
TCTTTTCATTTTATCACCCTTTCATACGATTTTTGCAAACCAACAATACTACATAGTTCCTATAATATCCAGCGAAATCCAAAAATAAATTGAAAGAAATTCAGCATCCAATCTGAGCTTTCATTCTGTTCTCAAATGTATCCAAAAGATTTTCAAGAACATTTCTTTCAACATGTTTATTTCTGTTTTGAGAAAAGTAGATTGTGACCTTGCAGTCGTTTATAACAGATTCTATTCTGTGTTCTGAATCAATGTTATTTTCATATATATAGTTTTTGTTCAAATTATCACCTGTTCCTTATTTTTGTCATCTATATTATCCTTCATCTGCTCATCAGCTTTTGCCGCTGCATTGCACAGGCACATAATGCATACGCCGATAAATGTTCCTATAAAAAGTCCTATAATAAAGCCTAACATTTTAACACCTTCTTTCAGTAATTTTCTTCTAAATACCCCGACAGCAGAAAACAAAAAATCTTCTGCTGTCGGGATAATATCAATCGTTTGTGGATAGCTCTAATTTTCACGCTATCCTGTTGTCGCTATTTATCCTCAATGCCCTGCGACAAGGAACACATCAGACGGTCATGCATTTGACCTCATTGGAATTTCACCACTGTGAGGATCTCCCACAGCCGCCATCTTTGGTTGCGACGGTTTTATCACGCTCGACTTTTGACTTGACGGAAGTATCATTATCCCCTCTGCCTGTCATCGCCGTCATTGAATTTGCCTTTCAATGTCTGAGACCTGAAGATATATAAAATATGTTTGCTCATGTGGCTTGTCCGTTCCGAACAGCAGAAGGAAAGTATCTGATGTGCTGATATTCAGTTTTCAAGGTTCAACAGGAGTTGGAAAATAACCCCTTCATTAATTAGGAGTGGGAATAAGCTTTTGAGGGGGTATTTTTCAAAAAAGTTTTTAATTTTTCTGATTTTTCTAATTTTTTCAATCCTGATGCAATAGATTCATGTACGGATTTCTGACACACCCCCTGCAAAGCGGCGATTTTTCTTTCTGACAAACCATTTATATAGTTCAATATAATCCTTTCTCTCTGTTTATCAGTTAGATCATCTAAAGCGGAATATAAAGCTGAATATTCATCTTTAAGCTCTATTGAACTTATAAGATTTTCACCACATCTCACCTTATGTACGCTTTCAGTTCTTCCATCTTCATATCCGATAAAATCTTCTTTGTTACGCATACGCCAATCAAATTTTTCTTGATTACGGTTATACCTAATAATTTCTTCACCCTGTTCTTCCGTAAGAATAAGAAACGGAGTGAATGCCTGGAGTTCTTCACCAAATTCATTTGAAAGCTCCTGATAATTCATATCGGACACAACTGCCCAGCGGACATTTGATGTCAATCCGGGATACTCTTCATTTAAATCAATTATTTTTATTTCTTTATTATTTGAACTTATACATTTCATAAAAAGTCCTCCAATCAATCCTGAATTCTTTATTTCAGATCAATTGGAGGACTTTTGTTTCTATAAATCATTTTGCCCTTTCTGCTTTTAATGCAAAAATGGCAAAAAATAATGCCGACAAGTATAGCATTAAAAGCTAAAACCTGTCGACACTTAACAAGCATATATTAAATTATTTCTTATGTATTTTATCTATTTTCGTTATTATCAGAACAAAGCATAGTTATTACACCCTGATTAATATAAAATGAACCTTTTGCACCTGAATCTCTTCTCATATTACGAAAACATTTTCTGACTTTAGCTCGAATATTGCTATATTTTGTAATATCATTTAAACATTCATTATATACATCAACAATATCCCATATTAAACTCACCGAAAATGTATTGCACATTTTCTCATAATTTTCGCAAATAAACTTCTTTAATGGAGATATAATTAGATTTTGTTTTGCAGCAGTATTCATTTCAGCACGTACATTTTTATTATGAGCAATGTATTCATCCGCTAACAACTTGACTAATATATCACTCAATCTTTCATATAAAGGCTTATTATTTTCATATAATTCGTCAACCATTTTCTGTTTGCGTTTTATATGATTAATTAACAGCGGAATAACAACCAGAGATAAAATTCCACCTACAATTGATGCAATCCATACACGAATATCTTCAGAACAAGATAAAAAAGCTAATGCAGTTGGTACACCAATTAAGACTACAGAACAAACAAACAGAATAATATAGTTTACAACTAACATTTTATCACAAAAATCACTTATTTCATCAAAGGCTCTTCTAACTTTTGGTCGCTCTTCCCTGAGTTTTTCAAATTTTAATAACATTGTATAAATTTTCCTTTATCTAAAAATTGAGTAATCTTAGCCTCTATTTTGAACTAACAAAATTATTCTATTTATTATTATATTAACAATACTAAAAAGAACTACAGAAAACAACGCAAATACAACCAGCAACCACACAAGGACTGAAAAAGAACTTGAGTAGAGATTAACAAGAAAAGTATTGCCCATCAATGCAAGAGAATTAATATTATTTGAATTTTTAACAACAGCTGATATGTAATAAGGCACATCTAAAATATTGTCATATGGGATGTACTTGGAAATTATAAAAATGTTAAAATCGGACAGAAGAAATATTACTAACAATACAGTGGGTATGCCAAGTACCGTTATAATCAATAAAGTGTATTTGTGCGGTATGGATTTAAAAGAATTTAAAAAGTAAATTTCATTCAGATTTTCTTTTATATCTTTGATAAGTTTTTTGCAAATTCTGTACCATAATTTCATCGATATAAAACACAAAGCAATGAATAGTATCAGATATATAATGTGTTCAAAGTTTTTGATTACCTTTGCTTTTTCAGAAAAATTTGTCGAGTGGTATTGAGATAATTTCATCTGCTCAATTAATGGTGCAGAGCTTGCCGAATTGTCATATGAAATAGTATATACATCACAATTTTCATATCCACTATAACAGGTATAAGGAATGTAAATTCTCTGCTTTCCATCACTCGAAAGACTGTTAATAATGTTTTCGCTTTCCTGAATAACACCGCAAATCGTATAGACTTCATCATTAAGCGTTATTGTCTTCCCGACTGCATCTGTATTAAAAAACAATTTAAGTGCAAGACCGCTTGAGATAACTGCAACCTTGTCTTCATTTTCTATATTCTCCTTAGTAATACTGTCACCGTTAAGTTTTTGTCCGTAAATTTCAAAATAAAATTCATTTGTAAGAACAGGAGTAACTGTTTCTTCTTTAACAATTGTTTCATCAAGATCTGCACAAAAACTGACCTGGTTTAATGAAATTCGAGCTGACAGGCTTTCGATATCTTTAATTGTCAAAGGCAAAGAATCTGACTTCAGATTATAATTCATCTGAGTTATACTCGTCAGCTGATCAAGTGCATTGCCGCTTATATAAAAACAAGTGCAAAAAACAGCCAGATTAAGTGCAGTTATCAAAACGACAGATAAAATTCTCTTCTTTGACATCTGCTACTCCTCCTCGGCAATATGCACCCTGTCGCCGTTTGAAATACTCTTTGATGTTGAATATACAACCTCAATACCACCGTATATATCATCAGAAGTCACTTCATAATACAGGTCATCACTGTTTTCAATATTTACAGTAGCTTCGCTAACGGTTGTCTTGTTATTTTCATCCGTTCTTGTAACAAACACAGAGCCGGTATCTCCCATAACAGTTACAGCAGAAATTGGAATTAGATACCTGTCGTCTCGGCTCTGCTCACCATCAACAGTACCGTATGATATTTGAGTGACTTTAACCTGCGGCAAAAGCATATTATCTATTGTACTTGAAAAGTATGTAAGAAAAGCTATTACAATTAAAAACGCAATTCCAAAGCGTATTGAATATTTTTTTAATTTGTCTTTTTTCATATCTGCCCTCCTAATTTTTATCAACCTGAACAAACGGTGAATCTATATCCTTTTGTCCATAGAGATAAATAAGCAATGGAATTATCATAAACATAACTCCGCAGGCAAAAATTATGCCATAGTCCAAACTGCTTATATCAGACAGTCCGATTGAAAGCGGATACATAGCCTTGTCGTCAAAATAGATCAGCGGCTGTTCAACAACATTCCAGTTGTCAATAAAGCACAGTAAAGTAAGGGTTATAAGTCCGCCTTTTATCTGTGGCAGAATAATGTTTGTAAAAATTTTAAAATATGACGCACCGTCAATGCGTGCTGCTTCTATTGATGAGTCCGGTATGTATTTTATGCTTTGCCTTAAAAGGCAGATTCCAAATGCAGAAAAAGTGCCGGGCAATATTATTGCAAGAAAGTTATTAAGAAGTTCAAGATTGTCAAGAACAATATAATTCGGTACAAGTGTTACCTGCAGCGGTAGAATCAATAAGACAATATAAATAAAAAACAGTTTATCTCTGCAGGTAAATTTCAGCTTTGCAAAGGCGAATGCCGCCAAAGAGGAAACTATAACTTGACCGATTACCGTAGGGAAGGTAATGATTACGGAGTTCCAAAATTTCAACAGATATTCGGGTCTTCTGAAAAACACTTGATAATACTGTTCAAGCGAGAACATCTCAGGGATGAGGTTAATCTCCTTATATTCTCCGTTTGTAAAGTCGAGCATTGAGCCAACCTGTGAATTCGGCATAAACGAACAGGCAATCATATATACAACAGGAAAAATAAAAATTGCTGTAATTAAAATAAGAAAAATATACTTAATAATTTTTATCGTTCTTTTCACTTTACTGCCCCCTATTCTGCAAAGCTGTGCTTTCGTTCGAAAATGAAGAAAGCAAGCAGTACAATTATCATAAACACTGACAAAATTATTGAGGCTGAGGACAATCTCGGATAATTTAGATTGTAGTAATTATTATTGATAAAGTTTTGCAGAAAATAGACATTTGAATTCGGATAATCACCAAACAATGCAAAGACCTCACGGAAGATTTTGAAAGAATAAATCAATTCCATAAGGAAAACAAAAAATGTTGTCGGTGTAATCATCGGTATAGTAATTCTTGTAACTATTTGAAATGAACTTGCACCATCAAGCCTTGCGCTTTCATAGAGTGTCTGCGACACATTGGCAAGTCCGGCCGTAAACAAAATCACACAAAATCCGCAGTATTTCCAAACGTAAATAAAAATTATCATCACCATTGAAAATTCGGAATTAAAAAATTCAACGGTATTAAATCCAAGGGAATTCAAAAGTCCGTTTACTGCGCCGTAATCGTCAAATATCACCTGCCACACGCAAATAAGAGAAGCAACAGGCACAACAACAGGGATTAGCAAAGCACTTCTGAAAAACGACGATATTTTCTTAAAAGAATTAAGAAACAAAGCTATCAAAAACGAAATCACCATTAAAAGCGGTATTGCTACAACAGTAAATATTGCTGTATTTTTAAGAGCGAGCAAAAATGTATTATTTTGAAAAAGCTGTATGTAATTTTGGATTCCTACAAAGGTATTGCCCACATACAAGCTCTTTACAAAGCAGATAATGTACGGCACAATATAGAACACCGCTATGCCTAAAAAAGACGGTAATATAAACAGATATGCCGCTATATGCTCTTTTTGTTTTCTTGTTAATTTAGATTTTCTCATAATTCATTCCTATTCAGTTAAATAAATTTCCGTAGCAGCAGAGAGCTGACGAATAAACTTATCCTTTGATATACCCTTATTTATATAATTGTCAACAATCTCACCGATAACATTGTCATTATAATATGAATGTGACACATCTCGATACAAGGTGCAAGCGTTTACATTATCGGCAATGTCAATGTATGCTTTCATAAAATCGTTGTCAATCCCGATAATTTTATTGTTATCATCCGTTCTTGAGCCGGCAACAAACTTAGCATTATCGTAAACAGACATATTCACAGGAAAACTCAAACTTCCTGATGCTGTTGCACCAATTTCTTGAATTTCATCACTAAGAGTATATTTTATAAACGCAAGTGCTTGCTCCTTTAGTTGTGTATTATTATTAATTGCATATCCAGCCTGTATGTGTGCGGAATTAACATCTTTGTTTTTTGTCAATCCACGAAAGACTACAGGTGTTTCATTTATAGATTGATAATAAGAATAATTTCCTGCCATCAACGGAAATGACCGATTTATATACAATCCGTCAAACAATTCATTTGTATTGTTTTTTTGAGAAATCGTCAACATCTGCATCATTACATCTAAATTATCTTTAAATTCATCGGTATCAAAATACACAGCTTTATTTTCAAAATCAACATAGCTGTTTAAAAATCTGCAAAAGAGTTGCATTGGATAATCAAACCACAAAAAATCCGACAACTCATTAGATACAAATGAATAGCCTTCATCATTTAAAAAATAATTTTCAAATACATCTGAAAAATTACTGTATGTCAAAGAAAAGCCGTTATTTTCTTTGATATCGAAATTTTTCAATCTTTCTTCTGTAGATACCAATACATCAACTCCATAAAACAGCGGTACAATATATAAACCGTTATCATAAACTCCTGCGTTGAGTATGTTAACGTTATAATCATCAAGATTTATTGCATTTGAAGAATTATCATCTTTTAGCAAATCATAAATATTCATTAATGAACGGCTTTCAATTAATTTTTCAAAAGGCAATTTTTGACTAAGTGAAATAATATCAGGTCCACTTCCTGCCATAATTTCAGTTGATATCTGTGTTGATATTTCTTGTTCAGAATTAAATTTAACTATCTCAATTTGGAAAGACGGATTATTACTGTTTATGCAATATTTATTATATTTTTCTATAATCCAAGAAAGAGAGTCTTCATCATTTAATGTGTAATAAACAAGATGATTTTGTTCGCTGTTATTTTTTATTGCACAACTTGAAAATGAAGTAATTATTATAACACTTAAAAGTATAGCTATTATGGCTTTAATAGATTCATGTGGTTTAAATAAAAAGC
Source organism: uncultured Ruminococcus sp. (assembly GCA_945607165.1). Classification (GTDB taxonomy): domain Bacteria; phylum Bacillota; class Clostridia; order Oscillospirales; family Acutalibacteraceae; genus Ruminococcoides. The sequence continues at coordinate 6,972 of CALYYZ010000012.1, forward strand.
GTGTGAACATAATTATATTTTATCCTTAGTCTATTCCGTTAAATAAATTTCCGTTGCCGCCGTAATTTGGCTAGCAAACATATCCGTAGAAATATCTCCTTTTAAATATTTATCAACTATGTCACCAATTACTGACGAGTTATAATAAGTATTCTCCAAATCTTTATAATCATATAAGGTGCACTCACTTATATCCTTAATTATACCCAAATAATCTTTCCAAAATATTGAATCCACATTTTCAGAAAATTTTCTTTCTTTTTCGTCAAATTCTCCGTCTTCATTGTGATCCCACTCCTCGTTGGTTTCAACTTCAACAGCATAATCAAAAGCTTTATTATTCACCGGTAAGGATATTTGATTTGTGCCTGAAAATCCTTTATCGCTCCTACTTCCGCACCAATACTCTTGAACATCCTCGCTTAAACAATATTCAATAAATCTTAATGCCTTATCTTTTTTATCTGATTTTTGATTTATAGCTATTCCACACTCAACATAAGCAGTTATTTTGTTCTCATCGTTAAAGTTTGGCAAAATAATAGGAGTTTTATCTTGTAAAAAAATATTGTAATAAGCAGATTTTACTCCTCCTATCGAACCTCCCAAAAGCGACTTAGGAGTAGACAATATACAACCGTTGTTTTCCGAATCACATACATCGTAATATGTATTTACATCGGTATTATCATTATTTACCACGCTCTTAATATAATCTATATTTTCTAAAAAAACATTGGCATCAAAATTTGTTGTTTTATCATCAAAATTGACATAGCTATCTATAAATGAATACAAAAAACTATAGTTATCACTTTCATTTCCAAAAAGCGAGTAGGAATCTTTTTCTTCTGAAAGTTTTTTAGATAATTCTATATATGAAAAATCAGTAGAATTTAAATTGTATTCATTTAATTTTTCTTGAGTGGAAATAAATATATTTGGGCAATAAAAAAACGGTACAAAATATCGTTTTCCGTTGACTATCCCAGATTCCATTATTTTCGTGTTATAATCATTAAAGTCAATATTAGAATTATATGTATTTACAATCTCGTCAACATCTGCAAATACATTATTTTCAATAAGCTTTTCAAACGGCAATGCTTGATCCAACGAAATAATATCAGGTCCTTCGCCTGCCATAATTTCTGTTGATATTTTTGTGTACATATCATCATTATTTTCAAATTCAATTATTTCTATTTGATAAGACTCATCATATTTTTCTAAGCATTTCTTGTTGTATTGTTTTATAAGAGAGCTAAAATCGTCTTCTGCATTAGAAGTATAATATTTTAACTTTTCGTTACTTTTGATTTTGTATTCATCACAAGAAGTAAGACTCAATAACATAGCACATAAAATTGCTAAAATTATACTATTTGAAAACACTTTTTTCATAATGATTCACCTTGTGGTTTTTTATATGTCTTAACATAATTCTAAATTATTAATCTGTAGTCTATCTGAATTTTTATTATTTAAATCAACAATAACACTCTACTTGTTAATTCATACGGATAAGTAGCGAAATTAATATGCACTGAGTTAAATTCACCTCATTAATAATTGAAAGTAACATATGAACCCTTTACAATTCCCTTTGCAGGGTCGGAAACAACTACGGCATCCCCTTTAACTTTGGTTATAACCACATAATACAATAAGGAATCGTCAATTATCACGTGTGCAATTGCAGGCAAAGGCAATTTATTAGTTAACACACTTTTATCCGCTTCAACAACTTTTTGCTGAAAACCAAAATGCTCAATTACCTTTACTAGTCCGTGTGCATTGGTACCTTGGCGGTCAGTACCTGCAATATCACGAATTTTTGCTATTGTAACTTTTAAACCGTATTTTCTAAAAATTGCGGCCAAGCAAGCCGGACCGCAATCTGTTTCATCATTTTGCAATATACACCTAAATTTACGCATACTTAACCTAAAAAACTATTCTTCTAAATAGATTTTTGCTTTGCTTTGTATTGCTTTTATGAATTGTTCTTTTTTAATTTCGCCTGAAATATATTTAGACACACTGTCCCCTATAACCGAATAATTAAAGTAATCATTTTTAAATTTACAATTATTTATGCTATCCAGAAAACTTGTATAACTATTAATATAATTTTCATCAATTACATCTTCTGCATAACTTATGCCATATGATTCAGCGTTCATTTCAATCATTTCATCAATTAACTTTGACAGAGCATTTTTATTCACAGGAAGTCCGATTTCTGAATTACCTTGAGTTTTTTCATTTAACATATATTTTACAAAATCATATGCTTCATCTTTATTATTTGAATTTTTATTAATCAATAAAACTTTATCCAAATAAGCAGAATAAGTGTCCTCTGAACTTGATAAACTATTGAGTATAACCGGAGTCTGTCCTTTAGATTTTATATAATAATATATACTGCCAATACTATTTGGCTCAGAACCGGCAATTTGATCAAGATTTGCAAACATTTGGTTTCCCCGTAAAAGAGGGTCAAGTGCATATGAATCAGATGACTCTTCTGCCGGACTATATTCCGACATTAAATTATCTATAACACCAAGATTTGATAAAAAGTCTTCAGAATTTAATGTATTTTTTCTATTAAAAAAATCTATATTGGAATCAATTAACCTATAAATTTCTTCATCAATATCATAAAAAACACACATATTATCTGATTTTTTGCTTTCATTCAAAAAGGTAGATAATGATTTTTCTGCACTTTGGTATGTAAAAGATTTTGTTAAATCGAATGAATATTTATCACAAATTTCTTTTGTTGTGATTACAATATCAGGCATATACGAGATTGGCATAAAATAGCGCCTACCATTGTATACTCCGGATTCCATAACAGTTTTAGGAAAATCGTCTAAATTAATAGCACTGTCGGAATTGTCTTTATTAATTAATTCATTGTAATCAGCAAACATGTCAAGAGAAATCATCTTTTCTATATTTGAAATACCACCGTACATTGAGTCAAAATATATCAGATCAGGGCCTTTTCCTGCCATCAACTCAGCATTAAGTTTACTGCTGAGTTCAGCATCATTTTCAAACTCAACAATTTCTATACGCCTTTCATTTGCTTTACTGTCATTATATTTTTTTATTAATGAAATTATAGGCGTATCCTTTATAATATACAGAGTAAAAGTATTCTCCGTTGTGATTTTCTCCTCGGATACATTTGTTGAGCAACCGCTGAAAAGCACCAATACAATTAATAAAACAGGAAGAATTTTTCTTGCTATTTTCATTCATTTAACACCTCGTTATTTATTATATATAATATGACTGTCGCCATATGAAATGCAGAGGACAAAATTATGTATATGGCAAATTCATATAACTCATAATTATCTGTATGCTTTTCCTCTTTGCATAAGATGCGGGCGACTTTGCTTGAAATCAATTTGATCATTTGATGTTTTTAAACTTTTCAAAACCCTTTGGCGTTTTAGGCTGATAGATTATATAACACCCTGAAGAATTTGCGTTAACTTTCAATGTAGCAAACAATCCTTTTTTTGACTCCGTCTTTATTTTTAGTTGATAATAGTTTTTCGTTTTTCATAGTAATCAACCTCCTTATTATAAATTTTATCAAAAAAATATTTGTAAATGTTGATTTTTACAAAAATGGTAATAAATTCGACAAAAATTGCACTTTTCATCTGTTATAACGATTTATCTTACAACTCTATAAAAACTTTTAAATTATTTTTTGAATATTACAATCGTATAAGTATATTACCTTCTTAATTTGTTAACAATCTTGCCGATAATTGATAACATTTTATTGGGTGATATTTATGTATGTTGACTACAAAAAATAGGCGTTCGTATAGCACAGCGTAGAAAAGAAATTAAAATGAAACAGAATACTTTAACAGAAAAAACAAACCTCTCAAACAATCACATTTCTAATATTGAGAAAGGTTATTCTGTTACAAGTAATGAAACATTTGCAAAAATTTGTAATGTATTAAATATCACACCTGATTATCTTTTATTAGGGACATTAAAAAGTAACAATATCCCACAAAATATCGTAGATAAATTAAATCTCTGCGATGACAAATCACTTAAACTTATATCTAAAATAATTGATGCAATTTTATCTGAACAGGAACAAAGCAGATGACAAATCTATTGTTTTGAGTTATAATCCTAATTAGGGAGGTATAGCTCTATGAATGTACTGATATGTGATGATGATTTGAAAATTGTTCAGCAAATCAAAAATTTTCTCCTTAAATTATCAAAACAGTCAACCTATAATTTTGATATTACCTGCTTTTCAAATGGGGATTCTATATTGGATAAGCAAATTAAAACTGATTTTGCGTTTATCGATATAGAGATGCCCGGTGTTAACGGACTTTCTGTTACAAAACATCTTCAAACACTAAATCCGAATATTATTGTTTTTATAGTTACATCTTTTCAAGGATACCTTGATGATGCGATGGATTTAAAGGTTTTCAGATTTTTATCTAAACCCATTGATGAAAATAGATTTTTTAAAAGCATGGATGTTGCTTTAAATCTGTATAAACAAAGCACAGAAAAAATTATCTTAGACTATTTCGATGAATGTCACAATATATTTACAATTGACATATTGTATTTAACTATAGAAAATCGCAAAACTAAAATAGTTACGAAAACGCAAGATTTCATTTCAAATAAAAAGTTTGATTATTGGAAAAATCGCCTAAAAACATACGGTTATTTTGCGCAATCACACTATAGTTACATAATTAATTTAAAGAATGTAACAGACTTTAATAAAAACGAAATCACGTTATCGTTTAATTCTAAAAAAACAACAGTACCTATATCTCGTAGTTTTTATGCATCATTCAAAAAAGCCTTTTATGAATATATGGGAGGTACGATATGATTTCAAATATATGCTATGCTGTGGTTTTCCTGATTGAATCACTCATATCTTTTTATTATTTTAGTTTTAAATTTGAACGAAAAATATCCCGAAATCTTATTCCAATATTTATACTTTTATCAGGTTTGATTCTTTATGCGATAAACTTTATCGAAGCCCCACCAATAAATGCTGTTTGTTTTTATGCTTGCAACTTTATTGTCCTGAAAATTTGCTATAACACAAACATAAAATCTGCTATATTTGCAAATTTCATCTTGTTATTTTTAATGATTATCTCAGAATTAATTGTTGTTTTCTCGTTTTCTGTTGTGTTTCATTTTAGTCTTTTTGAGAGCCAGTCTGATGCATTTATTCTCATAATTCAGGCAATTATAAGTAAATTGCTTTATTTTATTTTTATACGGTGTATTCTAAAATTTTCTGAAAAAGAATCTAAAAGTACAGGTTCTAAATTTTCATTACTGCTTTGCGTTTTACCCATGGCTTCAATAATATTAATGCATACAAATGTATATCTTTGTACATTCTACTCTGTAAATGACAATTATAAAATTGCTATCATTATAGGTAACATTCTCATATTACTGTCAAACATAATCGTATTTTATCTCCATGAAGCAACCATAAGAATAAACCGGAAATACACCCAAATACTGTTAGATTATCAGCAAGAAAAAGATACAATAAACTACTATGAATTGTTGCGAGAACAAAATGAAAATTCAAAAATATTAATTCATGATATAACGAAACACTTAAAAACCATTCAGCAATTATCGGAAAAAGAAGATTCAAATATATCACAATATATATCCGAAATTGTTGAAGATTTTAGTGTTATGAATCCTGTAGATTATTGCAAAAACTCAGTTGTTAATTTAGTAACCCATAGATATTATGAAATATGCAAAAAAAATAAAATTAATTTTACAGTAAGCATCAAAAACGCAAATCTTGATTTTATGAAAGAACATGATATAACAGCTTTGTTAGATAATTTATTAGAGAATGCAGTTGAATCTGCATTGTTGACTGACGATAAATTTATTGATTTTTCCATTTGCACAAGAAATTCAAATTTTGTAATTATTAAAATTTCAAATTCTTGCGGTAGAAAGCCTAAATATATAAATGATATTCTCGTGTCATCTAAAAACACTCCCGGTATACACGGGGTCGGTACGAGGAGCATTAAAAAGGTGGTTGCAAAGTATAATGGGAATTTAGAAATGAAATATGATAGTAATTCAAACACTTTCATATCTATAATAGGAATAAATTCTAATTTGTAAATCAGTCAATCATAATCTCTATATTATTTTAAACAGCAAACTGCTCTTACCGCCCTGTTCACGGTAGCGCTGTTTGGTTTCAATTAAGCCAGATTTCTTCAAATCCTTAATAGCTCTTCTGACTGTAGCAGGCGACAGCTTTATGTCGCCTGCTATTGTATTTACGGATGGCCAGCATTCACCTTTTTTATCGGCTCGGTCGTAGAGGTAGGTATAGACTGCTACGGCTCTGTGGGGCAAGTCCATTTGATAGAGAAAAGTTAATTTACTCATTACTGTTATCCTCCTGAGGCGGTCTTTCTGTTCTGATGACTACTTTTCTTGGCTTGTCTGCGTTCTGTTCAACGCTTGAATTTTTAGGTTCTTCTGTTGGCTCTTCTTCCGGTTCAGAATCTATAGAATTTTCACTGTAGGCTTGTTCTGCACTCGGCGAGGTTTTGAGATTTTCATTTTTCTTCTTTTTCTCACCGCTTGCTTCATCAAATTCCGAATCAGTTACAGGCGGTTCAAGATATTGAGGAGAGTATGTTTGGATTATGTTGTTGAACAACTCCGAACGGTTTGCGTAATGAACTTCACGGTTGCCGTTTTCCTTGACCTCATACTTTTCCTCAAATTCAATACCCCATTTGAAAAACAATTTAAGCTTGACTTTCATTGGATAAAAGCCTGTTTTCATAACAACAAATGTGCCTTTGGAAAGTGACTTCAACTCATCGGGAGTCATCAGAGGTCGTTCTATCATCTGCAAGGATTGGGACGGATCGTTTTTACTCCTGCTCACCGAGCCACTCATAACGGTACGACTTCCAAGTGCTTTTGATAGCACCTCCGCACTTGTGCTATTGGGTGCAAAGCCACCGAATATTGTCAGCTGTGTGTTGTCGATGATAACATCCGCACCCTCTTTGCCGTAATTCTTCTCCAACTGTGCAAAGGATTGAATGATTGGTACTATCTGCAAACGCCTTGAACGGGAAGCAGAGAACATCATTTCAGCCGAATCAATCTTTGGCAAGGATTGCGATAGGTAAAGCTTTGATACTATCTCCACCTTTTCCCCCGCCTAGCACCGTGCGTGAGCCTTTCGGACTCACACGGCGCCCCATCGATATTAATATTTCTGTTTATTTAGTGTTAACTTCAAAGTATAAAAAATTAAATTGCAGTATTACCTGCTAAAACTCGAAACTTATTTATTTTATCAAGTTGAGACCTATCGGGTTTGATTTTATTTAGATATGTTTGTATAGTTTCTTTATTGGTTGCGTGTATAAGAATATGAATATCTTTATGGATAATTATTAAGTTTTTATACTTATCATCGCCACCCATACTTAACGGTTTTATATGGTGGCAATGTATTTCATCAATCCATAATGTGTTTCCTGTTACAGCACACTTTCCATATTGTGATGCATAAACAGAAACTCTATTATCCAAATATTCAACGCTTTTATCAGGCAGATAAGAAGTAGCTAACATATGAAGAACTTTTATAGTGTGTTCATCAAATTTCAGGTTTTTATGAATTTCCTTCCTACCTTCTTTTGTATACTTACATATCCTAATCTTCTTGTACATAGGATTTTTAGTTTGGATATATCCTATAGGACATATAGGTTCATCACAAATAAATCTTAGCATTTTGCTTTTACCATATCTATCCGATATATACTTTCTTCCTATTGTACCTATTCTTTTAACTTGTTGTTTTAGCCGATTATATATTATTTTATTTATCTGATATTGAATTGCCATACAATCAATTGTAACTGCTGTGGCATATCTATAATAATTATGAATACCAAAAACCATTGAATTGTATCTTTTGATTTGCAATACTTTATCCCTCAAATCACCTGAATATTCTATTACTTTGATTTGATTTTTGAGTTTTTCTGTTTCACTTTTTATAGCCTTATCAGACATATGTGACCTAACAACAAATCTATTACCTTTCTTAACTGATTTTAATTTAAAACCCAAAAAGTCAGAATAACGCTTTTTTTAGATTAACAACTTTTGACTTTTCTTCGCTTATTTCAAGTTTTAATCTGTCTTTCAACCACTTCTTTACAGCAATAAACACCTTATCTGCATCACTGCGTTTTCGACAGAATATTTTGAAATCATCTGCATATCTAACAATGTACATTTCCTTCAAATTACTTGAACGCAGAACCATATTTATGTAACTTCTACATTCCGACACACCATTACGATTTTTACTTAGTTTGTATTTCTTGTGTGTTGGCATAGTTTCCCATTGGCTACTTACCCACCAATCTAATTCATTAAGAACTATATTCGCAAGCAAAGGCGACAGTATACCACCTTGCGGTGTTCCTTTATTTGGATATATCGTATTTCCATTAGGTAGCACAACAGGAGATTTTAACATTTGTTTTATTATGCAGATCAGTTGTTTATCTCTTATTCCTAAATTCCACATTTGCCGTATTAGTTTCGAATGGTTAACATTATCAAAGAAACCTTTGATATCAATATCAACTACATAATGTAGATTTTGTTTTTGTATCATTTTATAGCATTGTGCAAGTGCATTTTCTGCTGACCGGTTTGGTCTAAAGCCATTATTCCTTTCGTGAAATTTTGCTTCACATATAGGTTCAAGCACTTGCAGTATACATTGTTGCACTATACGGTCAATAATTGTTGGAATACCAAGCGGTCTGACTTTACCATTAGGTTTAGGAATTTCTACTCTTCTTACTGGTTTAGGTTTATAAAATTCAAGCTTGTTACGGACAATCTCAACTAATTTTTCAGCGGACAGTTTTTCAATATCTTTAATACTTCTATTATCTGTACCGCAAGTATTACTTCCTGAATTTCTTTTGATATTTCTGTATGCAAGTTTAATATTATTTTCATCTTTGATTAAATTCATAAGATTAGTAAAAATATAGTTATCCTTACTTTTTGCATATAGTTCATCAAAACACTCTTGCAGGTCATAATATTCCGAATGTCTTAATTTTCTTTGCTTTGTCATAGGCAACTCCCCCTTTCAGGTTTGTTTTTCTCGGATTTCTCCTAATCATACTCGAAGCTATGATTATTAACACCTTAACAAAATATTAGTAACGACTTGTGGCTGTCCCTCCGTTTTCCATTACAGAAAACATCATAGGTAGTGCCACGACTTGACCCATAATCAAAACAGCTTATTTTTCTTCGTCTGTACCACATCTGTGTATTATGGGTTGCCACGTTCCGATAGTCCTATCTTTACATATATACTTAGGTGCCTTGCTCTAAGCCTGACAGCTTGATGATGCCTGTAACATCATAAGGTATTTCATATCGGAAAATCTTACTTTACCTCACTGTCACTGCACAAAGGCAGTCTATACATTTCTATATAGTCGAGTTTTAGACCCGTACATTCGCAGGTTTGTCAGACAATAATGTCATTCTCACCATATATATTTTATAGACCCCCGACCTATAGGATACATCATTTATCTCTAAACAACTTTCGTATCATACCTTGATATGACTTACGGTATCTCTCAGCCGACTTCACCGAGCTTCTGACAAATTCCATTACAGAAAATGCCAGTCGGAGTATTAGGGAAGGCGTTTCAAGGCGTTACCCTATCATTCCACCTTTCGGACTATCAGTTCTACTAAACAGAACTATATTACGTTCATATTTTAGTGCCTAACCTTTTCAGTTAGGAACGTGTCGCACTTCCAAATTCATCGCAGAAGAACACACAGCGGTTTTTCAGTACACCGCCGTTTTCGTCTGCAACTGACAGTATTTCACGGTAGAGCTGTTGGATAATGAGTGACACCATAAAGAATGTGTTGGGATTTTCCTCCGGCATTACAATGAATATCGCACACTTTTCATTACAGAATTTTTCAGCGTCAATCTCCGTATCAAAACACAAAAGCTGTTCAAGCTCGGAGTCAAGAAAAGCATTCAGCCTTGAAAGTGCCGTACTCATAACGCTTGACATACTCTGTTCGGCTGTGTTGAGAGCCGCCCCTGCAAACCATTTTGCCTTGTGGTCGTCGGGAAGATAGTCCATTAAAAGCTGAAACTGATTTTTGCCTTTCTTGTTAGTCGGAGCAAGTAACTCCTGAATGATTTTGAATACCGAAACAATATGCCGTTCTTCGGGTTCGCAGAATTCTGAAACAAGTAGAATTGTTGCTGTCAGCAATCCTTCTGCGGCATCATAAAAGTAAGCGTTCTGTCCGAATGATGCCGAGTCCATACCTGAAAGAATAATCGTTTTTGAAATTATTTTTGCATACTTTTCTGCTCTTGCCTTGTAAACAAGCTGTTCGGGTTCGGCTTTGTATAAGTCCATATATTTGTTCACGAGGTGGAGAAGATTATTTCCGTGTGAGCGTGTGGGATTACGCAAGTCAATAACGGAAATTTTGTAGCTGTAATACTTTTCCGCAATCGTTCCATAGTTACGAACCACATCTCCCTTGGTATCGGTTACCATAAACGACATACCCGTTGCACAGGC
>CALYYZ010000013.1 GCA_945607165.1 uncultured Ruminococcus sp.
CAACAAAAGCAGGAATCAATATGGACGCAGTCAAGATGATGGGCAAAATAGTAAAGCAGACGGCTGAAATTACAGCCGACAGAAACTGCATCGGTGCGGCAAAGCTCGTTGTATTCTGCAACGCCCCCGAGGATAACCCCTTTATGGCAGGTGCATTTCACGGCGTAGGCGAAGCAGACACGGTAATCAACGTCGGCGTATCGGGTCCGGGCGTTGTAAGAGCCGCACTTGCGAAGGGCGGTGCAGGCAAGGATATTACACAGATTGCCGATATGGTAAAGAAAACCGCATTTAAAATTACAAGAATGGGACAGCTGGTTGCAAAAGAGGCGAGCAAAAGACTTTGCGTTCCGTTCGGAATTGTTGACCTTTCGCTTGCTCCGACTCCGGCTGTAGGTGACAGTGTTGCACATATTTTAGAGGAAATGGGTCTTGAGGTGTGCGGATGTCACGGAACTACCGCTGCGCTGGCATTACTCAATGATGCAGTTAAGAAGGGCGGAGTAATGGCGTCGTCTCATGTCGGCGGTCTCAGCGGAGCTTTCATTCCCGTTACCGAGGATGCCGGAATGATAAGCGCAGCTGAAAACGGCTATCTTGATATTACAAAGCTTGAATCAATGACAGCGGTTTGCTCTGTGGGACTGGATATGATTGTTGTTCCCGGCGATATTTCGCCTGAGGTTATTTCAGCAATCATTGCAGATGAAGCCGCAATAGGTATGGTAAATTCCAAGACTACAGCAGTAAGGCTTATTCCGGCTATCGGAAGAAATGCCGGAGATGAACTGAATTTCGGCGGATTGCTCGGCAGAGGTCCGGTTATGCCTGTGAGAAAAGGCTCTCCCGAGGTTTTCATTCATCGGGGCGGTAGAATTCCTGCTCCTCTTCAGGCTCTTAAAAACTGATTTTTTTCCGGAGGTTGATTTTTTTGGAAAATATGATTAAAAGAATCGTTGACGCAGACACCGAAGCGAAAGCTTTGGAGTCGGACGCACTAAAAGAAAAGGATATTTTGCAAAAGCAAATTGACGAGGAAGCTCAGAAAATCTATGACAAATATATGAGTGAGGCTCAGAAAACCATTGAGCGCAATGACGCATATGAGGAAAAGGAAGCTCAGATGCAGGCTCAGCTTATTGAAAACAAGCAAAAGTCAGCTCATATTAAATTGCAATCGGATTTCAAGCTTAATTTTGATAAGTGGGTTGACGCCATTGTCAGCCGTACACTTGAATAATTTCTGCTATATTCTTTTTGGGAGGTGATGCGGATATGTCAAAAACATCATTTGCAGCTTTGACAAAAGCAAGGGCTAAATTCGGTAAGCGTCTTACGGAAAAAGATTATAACAGCATACTCACCTGTCAGAGCGTTGCCGAAATTATGCTGTATCTTAAATCTAATACTCACTATGCAAATGCACTCAGAGATGTCAATGAGAGAGATGTGCACAGAGGACAGCTTGAAGCTCTGCTCAGGCAAAATCACTTCTATGAGTTTGACTCGCTGTGCAGATATGCGTCAAGCGTCACTTCGGGCTTTATTAAGTATGTTATAGGAACCATTGAGGTTGAACAGATTGTAAGGTTTTTAATCCTATTAAACTCAAAATCCACAGAGAAGTTTATCTATCAGTTCCCTGCATACTTTTCAAAGCATACCGATATTGATATTAATTTGCTTGCCAATGCCCAAAATTATGAAGAATTTTTAAAAGTACTGTCATCTTCTGCTTATTATGAAATACTAAAAAAATATTCTCCTGACGAAAAGGGCAGGCTTCCTATTTCAACTATTGAAAACGATCTGTATCATTTTGTCTATAAAAATATGCTTGAAATAATTAACAAGAAGACAAAAGGCAGAGAACGGGAAGAACTTAAGTCATTTTTCCTTACTATTAACGACTATAGTGTTTTTTCACGGATTCTCAGACTGAAGAAATATTATAATCTCTCTGCCGAAGCAATAAAGGATAATCTTTTGCTTGAGTTCTGCGATATTAATCCAAAAACTATTGATATGATGTGTCGTGCCGACTCCTCAGCTGAAGTATTTTCAATTATGCAAAGCACTCATAACGGTAAGCTTATGGACAAAATCGGTTATGTATATGCAAGCGACATAAGTCCCAGAGTAAAATTCCGATTGGCTAAGAAGAATATGTATTTTTCCAATAACCCTTCGGTTGTTACAATTTCTTATATGTTCCTTTCCGAGATTGAGCTGATGAATATTATCAGCCTGATTGAAGGGGTAAGATATAAATTAGACACTAAAAAAATACAGTCCCTGCTCATTTATTAATCGGGCAAGGTGTAATAAAAGAGGTGATTTTAGCTTGGCTGTATCAAATATGCAGGCGGTCAATATCATAGGTCTTACCGAAGACATTGATGATGTTATCTCGGTTTTGGGCGAATCGGGTGTTTTTCATCCCGATGATGTTCCGGCATTCTACAGTGACACCAAGGATTTTACGCACCTTCGCACAAAGAATATTTATGCGGAGCCGTTAACAAATCTAAAATCTTCAATCGCACTCACTAAGAAGAGTTTTCCCTTGATAGATGTAAGCGACTTCAATCCGTCATTTGAAGAAATGCAGACTTTTGCTAATAGAATTTCAGAGGAAATTGACATACTTGTAGAGGACAGAGAATTTGTGTCCGAACAGCTATTGCAAACCAAGGATAATTTAAATGAAACCAGTCATTTTGTCGGACTTGGCATTGAGGTTGAAAAGCTGCTCGACCTTAAATATTTGAAGGCTCGCTTCGGAAGACTCCCCAAGGAAAACTATACTAAGCTGTCTGCCTATTCAAAGGATCCCTACATTGACTTTACCGTTTGCACCGAGGATAAAACCCACTATTGGGGAGTATACTTTTCCCCCGTGGGCAAAGAGGAGCATGTGGATCGGATTTTTTCAGGTCTTTGCTTTGAAAGATGTGATATTCTCGGTGTAAGCGACACACCAAATGTTCATCTTGAAAAATTACAGGCGCTTGTTCCGAAGCTTGAGGCAAAACTGAGGGAAGCTGAAAAGCGGCTTGATGATTATCTTGAAATACATTCGCAGCAAATTACTAAATATCTTTCAAAGCTTGAAGAGCTGTATATGTTTGCAAAAATCCGGACAAAAGCCTTACAATATAACAAGAGCTTTATTATAGTTGGCTGGATTCCCGCAGAATATGAAAAGCCCCTTAAGAAAAGGTTGAAAAAAATAAGAAGCGTAAGCCTTGACTTTACAGACGCTAAGAATGAAATTGACAAATCTCCTCCCGTAAAGCTAAAAAACTGCTTCCTTGCAAAACCCTTTGAGTTTTACACTGATATGTACGGTGTTCCGAAATATAATGAGATCGACCCGTCTCTATTTGTGGCAATAACATATATCATTATCTTCGGAATTATGTTTGCCGATTTAGGTCAGGGAATTTGTCTTTCTATTGTAGGACTGCTGATGTGGAAGCTGAAAAAAATGAAGATAGGAAAAATTCTGATGCCCTGCGGTATTTCTTCAGCTGTATTCGGCTTGGTATTCGGAAGCGTGTTTGGATTTGAACATTTGCTCGACCCGATGTATAAAGCAGTTTTCGGACTTGAAGAAAAGCCGTTTGAGGTTATGGCTGCACAAAACACAAATCTGATTATTCTGTCGGCTATAGGAATAGGAGTGTTTTTGCTGATTGTTGCAATGCTGCTGAATGTTTACACCTCTTTTAGACAGAAAAATCCGGGAAGGGCACTGTTCAGCACAAGCGGTATTGCGGGGATTGTTTTTTACGGATCAGTTATTTTCGGTATTGTCGGTCAGATGTTCCTTGGCTGGAACATTTTATCTCCTGCCTATATTTTGGGGCTGATTGTATTTCCTTTTATTCTCATTTTTTTCGGAGAGCCTCTTACAAATCTTGTGAACGGCGAAAAGGATTGGCAGCCTGAGAGCTGGGGCGGATATATAGTTGAAAATCTTTTTGAATCCATTGAGGTCATTTTGAGCTATGTGACAAATACAATGAGCTTTTTGCGTGTGGGCGCATTTGTTCTTGTACACGCAGGAATGATGATGGTTGTATTTGTACTCGCAGAAACTGTGGGTGATATAGGATATTGGCCGGTTATTGTGTTCGGCAACTGTCTTGTTATGGCATTAGAAGCACTGCTTGTAGCAATTCAGGTGCTTCGACTTGAGTACTATGAGATGTTCAGTCGATTCTATTCGGGCGAAGGCAGAGCCTATGAACCCGTTAGATTAAATATTGAATAATTTTTGGAGGTATTTTTATGTTGTTATTTAATTCAGTTATGTTAGCTCTTCCTGTAGTATTTCTTATTGCTTCAGTAGTTATTGCTGTAAAAGCATTTGAAAAAGGTAAAAGCAGAAAGAAAACCGTATTAATGCAGCTCGTTTCGTTTGCCGCTGTATTTGCAATTTGTATGATCTGTCCTATGGCAGCATCCGCAGCCACAGGAGAAGCCGCTGCAGCTGCTTCAAGCAATGGCATGGCTTACATCGGAGCCGCTATAGCAACCGGTCTTTCCTGCATAGGCGGCGGTATTGCTGTAGGAAACGCTGCACCTGCAGCAATAGGTGCAACCAGCGAGGACCCCAAGGCTTTCGGTAAGGCTATTATCTTTGTTGCCTTGGGCGAAGGTATTGCCCTTTACGGTATGCTTATTTCAATAATGATTATCTCATCAATCGGCTGATACAATTCGGCTTGACAAGGATTTGATACTATGAAATTTTTTCTTATCAGTGATAATGTTGACACCAAAATGGGAATGCGCTTCGCCGGAATCGAGGGTGTTGTTGTTCACGAAGAAGACGAGGTGAGACGAGAACTCACCGACGCTATGAACAGAGAAGATATCGCCGTTATTTTAATGACGGAGCACCTGGTTTCTCTTTGTCCTGATTTGGTTTACGAGCTTAAGCTCAACAGAAAACAGCCGCTTATTGTTGAAATTCCCGACAGACACGGAAACGGTCGAACAAAAGACAGTATCACAAGATATGTCCGGGAAGCAATAGGAGTAAAGCTGTAATATCACATATAGATTATTAGTGAAGCACTGATTAATTTGGTGGTTCCTTAGCTAAAGAGGTTATGTTTATGGAAAACACTGCAAAAACCGATAACTTTCTGAGAGCAATTAAGAAATATGCCGACAGACAGCGCAGGCAAATGCGTGAAGAAATTGAGCAGATAAAAGAGAAAAAAATTGCCGAGGCTGAAAAAAAGGCAAAGCTTGACAGTGAAAAGCTTATTAAGGACAGGCACGAATCGAAGCGTAACGAGCAAACCTCTCTGCTTGCAAAGCTGACTCAGGAGGGTCAAAGAAAGCTGTTCATTGAAAGAGCCGAAATGACCGATAAGGTTTTTGAGGCTGCTTGTGAAAAGCTCTCTGATTTCTCCGATACACCCCGGTACAAGGCTATGCTCATAAACAGCGCAAAAGAAATAGCCGCTCTGTTTGAAAACAAGGACTGTGTAGTTTTTGTCAGCGAAAAGGATATTTCCTTAGCAGAGGAAATTAAAGCCGTTTTCGGTGATAACACCGAGATTATTGCCGACAGGGATATAAAGCTCGGCGGAATCAGAGGTTACTGTGAAGCTTTACGAATTGAAGCAGATGAAACGCTTGACAGCAAGCTTGAAGCACAAAGAGAATGGTTCATCAAAAATTCAGGCTTGAGCGTGCTTTGATTATCAGGAAAGCACTGATTAACCCTTTGAGCAAATTGCTCCGTCTGACTTTATGATATTCGGCGGTTTATTATTTCGGATGTTATTTAGGAAAGAGATGATTACTTATGGAGAATAACAATGTAATATTTGGAATCAACGGCCCTGTTGTTACTGTGAAGAAAGCTGACAGCTTTGAAATGATGGAGATGGTATATGTCGGCAATCAAAGGCTTGTCGGTGAGGTTATCGGTATTACAGATAATTTTACTACCATACAGGTTTATGAGGAAACCACCGGACTGAAACCCGGTGATCCCATTGAGGGCACAGGGGCACCTATGAATGTTCTTTTGGGTCCGGGAATAATTGATAATATTTTCGACGGAATTGAAAGACCTCTTAAGGCAATAGAGGAGCAGTCAGGAGCGTTTATCAGCCGAGGAGCTGCGGTTTCTGCCCTTGACGAAGCAAGGAGCTGGAGCGTTACTCTTAAGGTTAAGGAGGGCGATTTCCTATGCGGCGGTCAGATTTATGCTACCCTACCCGAAACTCCGATTATTGAACACAGGCTGATGGTTCCTCCTGAATTATCGGGAGTTGTAACAAAGGTAATGCCTGACGGCGAGTATAAGCTTTTTGACACTGTTGCTGTAATCAAGGACAGCGACGGAGTTGAACACAATCTTACTCTTTGTCAGAAGTGGCCCATCAGAACTGCCCGTCCGGTAAAGACAAGGCTTACTTCCTCTGTTCCCCTTATTACCGGTCAGAGGGTAATTGACACGCTCTTCCCTATTGCAAAGGGAGGTACTGCGGCTATCCCGGGTGGATTCGGAACAGGCAAAACAATGACTCAGCATCAGCTTGCAAAATGGTGTGACGCAGATATAATAATTTATGTTGGCTGCGGAGAGCGTGGAAACGAAATGAGCCAGGTGCTCGAGGAATTTTCAGAGCTTATCGACCCAAAGTCGCAGCGACCGATGACCGACAGAACAGTTTTGATTGCAAATACCTCAAATATGCCCGTAGCCGCCCGTGAGGCTTCAATTTACACAGGAATTACACTGGGTGAATACTACAGAGATATGGGCTATCATGTTGCGATGATGGCGGATTCAACCTCAAGATGGGCTGAAGCATTGAGGGAAATATCGGGACGACTTGAAGAAATGCCTGCGGAGGAGGGATTCCCTGCTTATCTTCCCTCTCGCCTTGCGGAGTTTTATGAAAGAGGCGGAAGGGCAGATGTATTAAGCGGAGGTGAAGGCTCGGTTACTCTTATCGGAGCTGTTTCTCCCCAGGGTTCGGATTTTTCAGAGCCTGTTACTCAGAACACAAAGAGATTTACTCGCTGCTTCTGGGCACTTGACAAAGCTCTTGCTTATGCAAGACACTATCCTGCAATTAACTGGATGCAGAGTTACAGCGAATACTTCAACGGCCTGGATCCTTGGTTTAGAAACAATTTGGGAGATGACTTTGTAGAATACCGCAACAGAATAAGCGCTCTGTTGCAGGAAGAAAACTCGCTGATGGAAATTGTAAAGCTTATTGGAGCCGATGTTTTGCCGGACGATCAGAAGCTTGTAATTGAAACAGCAAGAGTAATTCGTGTTGGTTTCCTGCAGCAAAATGCTTTTCATCCGGACGATACATTTGTTCCTCTTGAAAAACAAAAGCTGATGATGAAAACCATCCTGCATTTGCATAAAAAAGCAAAGGATCTTGTTGCTAATGAAGTTCCTATGTCAAAGATTTTGGGCTTAGGTCTGTTTGATAAGCTTACAAAGATGAAATATGATATCCCTAACAGCAAGCCTGAGTTATTTGAAGACTACATCAAAGAGATTGATGAAAAGCTTGAAGCAATTAAGAGATAAGGAGGAAGCGCACAATGATTCTAAACTATGTAGGAGTTAAGGAAATTAACGGCTCGCTCATCGTTATGGACGGAGTTAAGGGCGTTTCCAATGAAGAAATAGTGGACATTAAGCTTGACAACGGCTCAACAAGGCAAGGCCGTGTGGTTCAGATTGAGGGTGAACGAATTGTTGTTCAGGTGTTTGAGGGCACAAGAAGAATCAGCCTTAAGAATACCAAAACAAGACTTACCGGTCACCCTATGGAGATGCCTTTGTCCCCCGAAATTATAGGCAGGGTACTTGACGGAGCAGGTAAACCGATTGACGGATTGGGTGATATTTTCCCCGTAAAAAGAGCTAATATAAACGGTACTCCGATTAATCCCGTTTCCAGAATTTATCCTAAAAACTATATTAACACGGGAATTTCAACCATTGATACTCTTATGACGCTTATCCGAGGACAAAAGCTTCCTATTTTTTCGGGAACAGGTATGACCCACAATGATTTGGCTGTGCAGATTGTTCGCCAGGCAAAAATAAGCGGAGCCGACAGCTCCAATTTCGGAGTTGTTTTTGCCGCTATGGGTGTTCAGAAAGATGTTGCGGAATATTTCAGACGAAGCTTTGAGGAAAGCGGAGTACTATCAAGAGTTGTAATGCTGTTAAATCTTTCAAATGATCCCATTATTGAAAGAACCCTGACTCCGAGATGTGCATTAACCATTGCGGAATACCTTGCGTTTGAACTTGATATGCATATACTTGTTATTATGACGGATATGACCTCATATGCAGAAGCCTTGCGTGAGTTTTCATCGTCAAAGGGAGAGATTCCCGGCAGAAAAGGTTATCCGGGATATTTGTACTCTGACCTCGCCTCCCTTTATGAGCGTGCAGGTATGATAAAGGGACATTCCGGCTCGGTAACTCAGATTCCTATTTTGACTATGCCTAACGATGATATTACTCATCCTATTCCCGACCTTACCGGATACATTACAGAGGGACAAATCGTTCTTGACCGTTCATTACAGGGACAGGGATTTTATCCTCCTGTCAGTGTTCTGCCATCGCTTTCAAGACTGATGAAGGACGGTATCGGCGAAGGATATACAAGAGGAGATCATCAGTCTCTTGCAAATCAGCTTTTTGCCTCATATGCAAAGGTAACAGACGCAAGATCTCTTGCATCTGTTATCGGTGAAGAAGAGCTGTCTCCCATTGACAAGAAATATATTGAATTTGGCAGACTTTTTGAGTCAAAATTCGTAAATCAGGGCTTCAACGAAAACAGAAGCATAGATCAGAGCCTTGATTTGGGATGGGAATTGCTGTCAACTCTTCCCAGAGCCGAGCTTGACCGAGTTGACGATTCAATTCTTGATAAATATTATAAAGGGTAAAAACCGACGGCAAAGGGAGCTGAGCATATATGGCTGTACAGGCAGTACCCACAAAGGGTAACCTGATAAATACTAAAAAATCGCTTTTTCTTGCAAAGATCGGGTATGAGCTTTTAGACAGAAAGCGTAATATTCTTATCAGAGAAATGATGACACTGATAGATCATGCCAATGCTATACAGCAGAAAATTGATAATGCGTATGAAGAGGCTTACATTGCACTGCAAACAGCGAATGTCACCAACGGTTTTTGTGAAGAAATCTCTAACTCTATCCCCTATGAGGACTCGCTAAAGCTTGACTCAAGAAGTGTTATGGGAGTCGAAATACCTATACTGACTATTGATGAGCACCAATCTCACGATTATCTTCACTATGGAATAAACTCTACTAATTCGGCGATAGATAAGGTCTATAATATGTTCACACAAGTGAAAATGCTGACGGTTGAGCTTGCGGAGATTGAAAACAGCGTTTATCGTCTTGCAGACTCAATAAAGAAAACTCAAAAAAGGGCAAATGCATTAAAGAATATTATGATTCCAAGGTTTGAGGAAAGTGTTAAGTTTATCTCCGATGCTTTAGACGAAAAGGACAGAGAGGAATTCAGCAGACTGAAGGTAATTAAGAAGAAAAAGCTTAATACTAATACCTAAGGAAATAACCGATTAGAACGAGTCAAATTCATGGCATAACAAGAAAGCGTGCGCATATTGTGCGTGCGCTTTCTTTAGCCATCGCTCGTGCGCTCGCAGGGCGCAACTGAGCGGGCAATATAAATTTTTTTATTTGATAGGATTGTCAATATATTATAGTTTGTATTATTTACGATAACCTAAATATAAATTATTCAGTTTTTTGTTTTTTCCTATCAAACAAAAAAAGACTGCATCAAAAGTGCAGTCTTTTTTGCGTTTTTTATCTTTTATCTTTCCTGCGATGCATCTTCTCATCGTGACTTATGCCCTTGACTTTAAACAGAATCAGATAGCCTGCAATCAGGGTAAGCGCAGTTGTCTGAGCATAAAACAGTGGGTAATCCTCGTTGGATATGAAAGTTACGCTTGAATGGTTTTTCAGCGAACTGTCGGCAGAGGTTGTATAAAGCGGGACAAAGCTGTCGTCTTGAGAGGAAATAACAGCTTCATCGCTCGTTTCAGCATATGCAGAAACGCAGGAAGGTATTATAAGCGTAATCAATAATAAGCCTACAGTAAAAATGTTTCTAAGAGGTTTCATAATAATCACCGAATACATTTTACCATACTTTTCAGCCGACTTCAACATAATAAGAGGTATTTATATTTCGGAATAAGAATTTAATCGTAAAATGATTCTTATTTTCTGATAAAAAGTATACCCAAAGTATTTGGACCGCAATGAGAAGTAACGGTACATCCCGCAACTGTTTCCAAAATTTCTTCAAACTCAGGTTTAAATTCGATGATTTTGCGGCGAACAGCATCAACATCTTCCTTATCGCACTTTGTATGAGTAATGAAAATTCTGTGACAGTCTATATCATCACGACCCTGAAGACGGTTTTCAACATAGCTTAGCATTACTCTGCTGATAGAGCCTCTGTATTTCTTGCCCGGATTCATTTTGCCGTCTATTACCTCAATGCAAGGCTTAATCTTTAAAAGATTTGCACCAAAAGCAGCAAGTGATGAACAACGACC
This sequence comes from uncultured Ruminococcus sp., assembly GCA_945607165.1. Classification (GTDB taxonomy): domain Bacteria; phylum Bacillota; class Clostridia; order Oscillospirales; family Acutalibacteraceae; genus Ruminococcoides. The sequence goes on from CALYYZ010000013.1 coordinate 10,659, forward strand.
GCCCTTGTGCAAATAGTCAATACTGTCAACCACAAAGCTTGCCTCAACCTTTGAAGCAAGGGCAGTACATTCTTCTGCTATTTCCTTTGCTGCTGCTCCCTTTCGTGCCATTTCTGCTGCGTGCAGAACCAGAAGTCCCTGACCTGTGGAAAGGTTGCGAGAATCAACAACATAGACATTCCCGACCTCCTCTGCGGCAAGACAGGCATTACGATATGAGCTTGAAAATTCACTGCTGATATTGAAATGCACTATCTCAAAGCCTTGATTGTGCCAATAAGAAAATACATCAAGGTAATCGCCCTGATTAGCGGCACTCGTTGTCGGAAGCTTGCCGTTGGAATCAACAAAGCTGTAAATATCGTCAGGGCGTACATCTACTCCGTCCTTCCCAACCTTATCGTTAAGCATTACATAAAGCGGTACGGTTGCAATATCGTATTCTTTCAACAGCTTTTCGGATAGATCACAGGTGGTATCAGAAATAATCTTTACTTTCATAATGTCCTCCATAGCAAATATATTTTATATTTTGCATAGAATTTATGGTATTATAACATTATTTTATTGTTTTATCAATATTATTTATGTAAATTATTGGTTGGTAAACTTAAAAACTTATAAATCTGTAATCAAAATGCTTTTTTCAGAAAATATACGAAAGAAACCGCCTTACTTTTGAAGCAAGGCGGCAAAAATCAGATGCAAATATCTAAATCAGTCAGCTGAATAAGGAAGCAAAGCAAGGTGACGAGCACGCTTAATTGCAACGGTAAGCTCACGCTGATGTTTTGCACAAGTACCTGTTACACGGCGGGGAAGAATTTTTCCTCTCTCGGACATATAACGGCGAAGACGAGCAATATCCTTGTAGTCGATATGCTCAACTTTATCAACACAGAAGCCGCAAACCTTCTTGCGAGCCTTTCTGCCACGATTCATAGGTCTGTCTGCCATTTTAAAGTTCTCCTTTCAATGAAAGTTAAAAACGAGCGAAATAAATCAGAACGGAAGATCCTCATCAAGAGGCATATCCTGAAAATCGGAGTCAGTACCGCTGCTGTATGATGTAGGAGCCTGTACAGGCGCATCGGGAACATAGGAGCGATTGTCATATGACGACTGACTGCCGTATGATGATTGATTATTATAAGACTGACCATAATTGCCTGAGTTATCACGACGCTCACCCGTGAATGAAATGTTATCGGCAACTACCTCTACAACATAGCGATTTGAGCCGTCCTTTGCCTGATAGGTGCGGGACTGGAGCTGGCCTTCAACTGCAATAAGCGAGCCTTTGCCAAAATAGCGGCAAACAAACTCAGCAGTTCCTCGCCAGCAAACGATATCAAAAAAGTCAGCTTTACGCTCCTCGCCTGTCTTGACATAACTGCGTTCAACGGCTATGCGGAAGCTTGTAACGCTCACACCCGCAGGAGTGGTTTTAAGCTCAGGGTCAGCAACCAGTCTGCCCATTAAAATAACTCTGTTTAACATTTTGACACCGTCCTATATTGTAGATAAGTCTAAAATCAATCTTTTGATCGGAAGATTACTCCTCTTCCTTTTTAATGATGAGTGAACGCATTACACCGTCAGTAATCTTGTAGATACGATCAAGCTCTGCAGGGAAATCTGCTGTGCTCTCAAAGTCAAAGAGAACATAGTAGCCTTCACTTTCCTTGTTGATAAGATAAGCAAGCTTTCTCTTGCCCCATTCGTCAACATTCTTTAAAGTGGCGTGCTTTTCAATGAGAGCCTTGAACTTTTCGATGATAGCCTGAATGCCTTCCTCGCCCTTTTTCATTGAAACGATCATTACGGTTTCGTAATTTGCTGTTACTGCCATTTAGTGACACCTCCTTCTGGACATTATGGCGGCCTTTGCCGCAAGGATTATTGCATAAAGCAACAGATATATTATAGCACAAAACAAGAATATGTCAATAATTATTTCTGATTTTTATTTTGATTGATTGTTATGAATGAAAACATATTCGGAATATTCCTCAAGACACATATCAAATGATCTCATTTTTACAGCGTTATCCCTGCCGACATACCGGTAAAGGTTTTGCGACGGATTCATCTGAGTTTGCGACTGCTTTTGTTCTGTATACCGTCTTATAAAGCCATACTCAACACAGTGTCTTTCCAAAAAAGCTTCGGAGGTTTCGTCAGAAAAATCGAAGCGTAAGAGCAAACCGGTTTGAGCTTCACTGCATCCGGGTCTCGGAGTTATCCGTTCTGCCTCTGCCTGTGCTCTGACCTCGGTATATCGGGAATCCTCCAAAAATCTGCTCAGAGTTTGCTCATAAAGCTCCTTTTGCTCCGAATATGAGACATATCCGGATGAAACACTTATTCTGATATTCTCTTTTTCGGCATTTTCAAGCAGTGCCTCAAGACTTGCTGCTGCCGCTGTGTTTACCTTTATTCCTCTCACCGTCGTTAAGGGCGGGACATAGGAGCTTTCAAGTGCAGCTGATCGGTTTACTACCGGCAACAAATCTTCGCTGTTGAAATTTTCATCCGTAATATGCCCCGGTTCACTGAACAAGGCTCTGCTTAAAATAGCATACACCGAAATAACCAATGCAAAAATCAAGAGAATACATACTGCAAACATAATTTTTCGTTTTTTGCTTGATATCGGTCGGATTTTGCCCGTTTTGTCGGCAATCATAGCCTGTTTACGGCGAAGCTTTGACTCCCGGTAGCTTCTTTTATCAAAAGGAGTGCTTCGTTGTGACATATTTCACCTGCTTAGTTAATTGCTTTTGTATTTATCTCCTCAACAGCCTTTTCAATGAAATCCTCAAGCTTCATTGCACCGAGATCTCCGTTCTTTCTGTGGCGTACGGAAACAGTGCCTGCCTCTATATCCTTATCACCGATGATAAACATATACGGTACCTTTTCAAGCTGAGCTTCACGGATTTTATATCCGATTTTTTCGCTTCTGCCGTCAACCTCAACACGCATTCCGTGTTTTTCAAGCTCTTTCTTAATCTCATAAACATAATCAAGATGTCTGTCGGCAACTGCAAGAAGCTTAACCTGTGTGGGTGCAAGCCACATCGGGAAGGCACCTGCATACTTTTCAATAAGGAGAGCGAGCGTTCTTTCATAGCATCCTATTGAGGTTCTGTGAATAATGTAAGGATTTTTCTTTGTTCCGTCCTTATCTACATATTCCATGCCAAACTTTTCTGCAAGCATTTGGTCAATCTGAATTGTAATAAGGGTATCCTCCTTGCCGAAAACATTCTTGATTTGAATATCAAGCTTCGGGCCGTAGAACGCAGCTTCACCTACACCTACCACATAGGGAATCTCAAGGTGATCAAGGATTTTTTGCATTACGCCCTGCGCCTCATCCCACTGTTCAGCAGTGCCGATATACTTGTCTGTGTCTTTAGGATCCCACTGTGAGAAACGATAGGTAACATCCTCATAAAGGCCGAGAGTTTTAAGCATATAGGTAGTAAGCTCAAGACAATTTTTAAATTCGTCCTCAAGCTGATCGGGAGTACACATAAGGTGTCCCTCGGATATAGTGAACTGACGAACACGGATAAGACCGTGCATTTCTCCGCTTGCTTCGTTACGGAAAAGCGTAGAGGTTTCGTTGTAGCGGAGAGGAAGGTCACGATAGGAACGCTGGCGGTTGAGATAAGCCTGATATTGGAAGGGACAGGTCATCGGGCGAAGTGCAAATACTTCGTCGTCATTTTCCGGATCTCCCATAACAAACATACCGTCTTGATAGTGATCCCAGTGACCGCTGATTTTATAGAGGTCACTTTTTGCCATAAACGGTGTTTTTGTAAGAAGCCAGCCCCTCTTCTGCTCCTCATCCTCAACAAAACGCTGCAAAAGCTGTATGATTCTTGCTCCCTTGGGCAAAAGAATGGGTAGTCCCTGTCCGATTACATCAGATGTAGTAAATAATTCAAGCTCTCTTCCCAATTTGTTATGGTCACGGCTTCTTGCTTCTGCAAGCTTTGTAAGGTGCTCTTCAAGCATTGAAGCCTTCGGGAAAGCAACACCGTAGATTCTGCAAAGCTGTGCTTTTGAAGCGTCGCCCCTCCAATATGCTCCCGTGCAGTTAGTAAGCTCGACAGCCTTTACAGCGGCAACACTCATAAGATGAGGACCAGCGCAAAGGTCAACAAACTCGCCTTGCTTATAGAAGCTTATATTCTCGCCCTTGTTTGAATGTTCCTTAGCAAGCTCAACCTTATAGGGTTCTTCCATCTGTTCAAGCTTTGACACTGCTTCGTCAGGAGCAAGCTCAAAACGCTCAAGCTCAAGACCGGACTTTACTATTTTTTTCATTTCAGCCTTGATCTTTTCGAGATCCTCGGCAGAGAAAGGCTTTTCAACATCGAAGTCATAATAAAAGCCGCTGTCTATTGCAGGTCCGATAGCACATTTGGCAGTGGGATAAAGTCTTTTTACAGCTTGAGCAAGAATATGTGATGCGGTATGCCAGAATGCTTTTTTGCCATCGGGATCATCAAAGGTAAGAAGCTCAACCTTGCAATCTGAATTAATTTCAGTGCGAAGGTCACACACTTCGCCGTCAATCCTTGCACAGCAAACAGATTTGTAAAGTCCGGCTCCGATTGACTTTGCAATCTCAGCCGGTGTGATTCCTTTGTCAAATTCCTTGACAACTCCGCCTTTTAGCTCAACATTAATCATATCTATTCTCCTTTATATAAAAAATTATGCAAACAAGAAAGCATGCGCATATTGTGCGTGTGCTTTCTTTAGCCATCGCTCGTGCACACGCAGGGTGCAACTGAGCGGGCAATATAATTTTTTTATTTGATAGGATTGTCTGTATATTACATTTTGTATTATTTACGATAACCTAAATGTAAATTATACAGTTTGTTGTTTTTCCTATCAAACAAATAAAAGCCCCAATATTCCAGAAAGGAATATTGGGACGAATTAGCTCGTGGTTCCACCCAATTTCGGCACAAAGCCCTCATTATTCGGTGTATTTCCGAAAGACCGTAACGAGGTCAGACGCCGCACCATTTCCTGTGCAGACTCAAAGGCGGTAACCGTCAGCTTCAAATACGAATATTTCAGCAAACTATTCGCTCTCTGAAAATGAAGTGATGAAGGTCATATCCTTTTCAACGCTTTACACAAATTATATCACTGCAAAATAACTGTGTCAACAGTTAATTTGAGTCAGAGCCTGTCATACAGGCATTTCTCCTCAGAGCTTTTCATCAAGCTCCCTTAAAAGCTTGTCAATTTCCGAAAGTCTCTGATCTTCTCTTTCTTCTTCCGAAACAGAGTCATTGTCATCAATCGGCTCTTCAGGCTTGACCGAAGTCTCGTCTGAGAATTCATCCTTAACACCTGCAGTCGAAGTAGTTTTTTCAGGAGTTACAGCTTCAGTAACCACTTGTTTGGCATCCTTTTCGCTATTGCCGGAAACGATCAAATCCTCATCCTTCGACTTTTGAATCTCGGCCTTAGTAAAATAGGGAATCGGCTCATCTTCATCTTCTACGCTATAACCGATTACAAAATCGTCAAGATCGTCATATACAGAATTGCGTTCTTGTGCTTCAGAACCGGATGAATCCTTCTTAGAGGTTCTATCCGCAAACACAAGTTCATCATAACTTGTAGTTTTAATATATGAATTATCATATTCATCATCATCTTTGGGTAAGCCGTCAATTATTTCGAGCTGATCCTTTGTGTATGAATTGAATGTCATTTCAACGATAAACGACATTGCATATAAAGCCAAGGAAATGAACTCAGCACCCTTTATCAGCTGTTGTGATAAAGCAGCTCCCTCCTGAAGTCCTGTAAGAATCGAATACAGACCATATGACAATGAAATAACTGTCATGGGCAAGCCGTAAATGAAGCAAGCCTTAACCGGATTTCTTCCTTTAATTCTTGATACAATCATTGCATGAGAGAAGAAATACAGGGTTATAAAAATGTAGCAGAACAAGGGAGTCATATCGCTGGCGGATATAGAAACCTTTGAGGCTGCCAAAAACTCCGAAATAAGCTCTGTACAACCCCAGAGTGCAGGAAAAATAAAAAGCGTCGAAATACCGGAAACTGTGGATTTACCGACAAAGTGAACCTTGGACATAATAACCAAGGCAATAGCCGCAGGGACAGCGAACACTGCCGAAATTACCGCCACTATGTAATACTCGTTTGAATCTCTTGATGTGTTGAGAAGTGTTATTAACGAAGAAGCAAACACCGCTGCACCGGAAATTACAGACAAAACACCCGAAGCAAAGTTCTTTTTAACGGGATATACAGGCGCAGTTTTTCTGTCGAACAGGTTAATTAACACGCAAACAACAAAAAGTCCGATTGTTATACCGATAACGGTATAGTTGATGTCAACCTTGCTCATTCCGAGAAAAAGACCGTTACCGTCAAGCCCGATTACACTCATAAGCTTGAAAACCACGGCTGCTGCAGCCGCAAGTATAAAAGGTATAATTGAATGTTTTACTCTCATATATTAGCTCCGTTTCTCAAAATAATAATCTATGTGATTATAATCAGAATATGAACATATATTATTTTAAGGCAATTACATAATTATGTCAAGAAAAATAAACGACAAAATAAAAGAGAAATTATTAATTTTTCTATACGAATTAAAGAGGTGTTTAATATTAAAGCGAAAATTGTTTTTGCTTCGGTATTTTTTCTTCTAATGGCGCTCCTTCCCATAGGAATATGCAGCTGCAATTTTGATACGATAAATTCCGACAGCACCGATAAAACCGGAGAAGTTCAAAAAAACAATATAAAGAATATCAAAGAATCGGACAAGATGGATAAAAACGAAATTCTCTGCGGACTTGTAGCTGCAGAATACAAAACCGAATTTGATGAC
>CALYYZ010000014.1 GCA_945607165.1 uncultured Ruminococcus sp.
TAGCTTGACGAAAGGCTCAGTCCGCTTAATGCCTTGTTGCTGCTCTTGTCTACATAGGGTTTATCCGACATTCCGGTTGCAACCTCCCAGACAAACTTAGGTGAGGTTGTTCCTCCTGCCTTGACCTTGTAGGTTACTGTAATAAAATCGGTTGCCTTTGTAAAATCATATCCCTGAGAAATGTTTGAGCCGTTGAATCTAACCTGATCTTTTAGCTTAAAGTTACAGATTCCGCCGCCTCTTGCTTTCTCGGAAAGCCTTGCAGTTTCAACACTGAGATATTTTGGATCATATTGAATGTAAGCCTGATAGTTTACAAGCTCCTCAACACACTTAATTCTGTATGTACACACAACGGTGTCACCGACATTAAAACTTTTATTGCCGATTTTACAAACCTTTGAAGAGGAGCTGTTTCCGCCCTGAGAGCTTTGAGCTCCGCCTGAGGATTGCTGGCTGTTTGATGACTGAGCGTTACCGCCCGAGGACTGAGAATTGCCGGCTGATGACTGAGTATTTCCACCGGAGGTGTTTGAGCTCTCAGAGGTTTTAGAGCTGCCCGACGAACCTGAGCTTTCAGTGGTCTTTGAGCTGCCGTTGCTCGACTGGCTGTTTCCGGCAGATGAGCTGCTGTTGTCAGTCTTAGGCACCACGGTTTCGCCCTGAGCGTTGGTTGCATAGGTGCCCTCAACAATGCTTGTCACAACCTGAGTTTCCTTTATAACCTTGGTTTCTTCCGTCTTTTTTTCAACCTCACCGCAGCCGCCGAGCACAAAAGCAGATGCAGAAGTGGCGATGAGCGCAGAAAGAATAAGAGAGGTAAAGCGTTTTGATTTATTTGTATTTTTCATTATTAAAAACTCCTAAAAGTAGTATTACAAAAACAATTATAGCAGATAATCTGAAAAAATAAAGTGGTTTTTTCGTGAAATTTCTGTGAATTTTATTTGATTACCTCAAAATGATTCAAAAAATATGCAAGCAGGATGTGCAAACAATCTTTTGATGTAATTTGTTCGGCTTATTCAATGTTTCCTTAGTTTTTATTTAGGTTTTAGTATTGTTTATTCTGTGTCTGCTGAGTCCTTGGGGGTTACATACACAGTTTTGTTGTTTACATAAATCACCATTCCCGGCTTTGCGCCCGAGGGCTTGCTGACATATTTTATCAGCGTGTAGTCAACCGGTACTTTGCTGCTGTTTCGTGCCTTGCTGTGATATGCGGCGAGCTGAGCCGCCTGCAAAATTGCGTTATCGCTCACAGCTTTTCCGTCGGAGATTATGACGGTGTGTGAACCGTGAATTTCCTTTGTGTGCAGCCAAACATCATTCTTCGAGGCTGTTTTCAGGGTTAGCTGGTCATTCTGGCGGTTGTTGCGGCCTACAAGAATTCTAAAGCCGTCGCTTGAAGTGTATTCAAGCGGAGGGAGCTTATCGGTTTTTTTACGCTTTGTGCTGCGGGACTTAATGTAGCCTTCGTCTGCAAGCTCTTCCTTTATGCCCGAAAGCTCACCCTCGTTTTCGGCTCGGCTCACCTCGTCAAGCACAGATTCAATGTACATAAGCTCATACCTTGCCTTAACAATCTGTTCGGCGAGTACCTTTTCAGCATTCTTAGCCTTTCGGTAGTCCTTGTAGTATTTCTGAGCGTTTGAAGCCGGGGAGAGGGCAGGGTCAAGAAAAATTCGCTTTGTGCCGTAGCTTTCGTCATAAAAGTTTTCGACCTCAACAAAGGGTGCGCCCTTTTCAACCCTGTATAGATTCGCCTGCAAAAGGTCTCCGCAGATTCTAAGCTCCTCACGGTTTTCGCAGCGTTTAAGCTCAGCCTTTTGCTTTTCAATTTTTCGTGACAATCTTTCGGCTGTGTTGTTGAGAAGCTTTGTAAGACTCTGTGATTTAACTCTCATACGCTCCCGTGAGTCACGCTCGTCATAAAATTCGTCAAGCACCATTGAACAGCTGTCAAAGCTTTTAATGCGTACGGATTGTCCGTACTGCTCAATGGGCATAAAGCAAAAGTCAAACGGCTTTGAGTCCTCACGATATACAATGCAGGGAGAAGCGTCACAGTTCAAAACGGTTTGTTTCAACCTGTCAAGCTCCTCAATCAAACGACTTTTCAATATGCCGCCAAGACGGTTGGTGGCGTCGGGCATTACCCTGTAGGCAATTTCCCTGCACACAATGGGAGAAACACCCTGAACAGCCTTTAAAATCGCCTTATCAAGCGGCATTTCTTCGTCAAGCTCTGTTATTCTTTGCACTGCCTCTGTGACTTGAGCCGTCAGCAGATTGGTTTTGTTCTGTCCTTCCGGCGGCTCGTATTTAATATTTGGCAAAACAAGTCTGCGGCTGCTCATTGTAAGGTCAACACGCTTGAGCGAGTCAATGATTACTCCGTTTGAGTCTGTGAGTATTACATTGCTGTACATTCCCATTATTTCACAGACAACCGTAAGCATTACAGTGTCGCCAAGCTCGTTTACACACTCAAAGTCAAGAAAAATAACCCTGTCGCACTCAAGCTGTCTCACAGCGGTAAGCTTTCCGCCGCCCAGCCTTTTCCTGAGTAACATACACAGCATTGGCGGCTGAGCAGGATTTTCGGGTGTTTTGGTGCAGAAATTAATTCTGGGAGAATTTGCCCTTGCCGATAGCAAAAGCTTTTTGCTGCCGCTAAAGCCTCTGAGAATAAAAACAAGCTCATCTCTGTTGGGCTGATAAATCTGAGAAATCCGAGAGCCGATTTGAGCCTCTAATTCGCTTTTTATTAGTCTTAAAAACATTCCGTCAAGTGCCATAAGTTTACTCCGAAAACAAAGGGCGGATAAAACCGCCTTAGTGATTTTTATTTATGATATTTTCCGTTTGAGGATATTTCAAATGCACGGTAAATCTGTTCGCTCAATACAACCCTTGCCATCTGGTGGGGAAAGGTCATTCTGCTCATAGAAAGCCTTAGGTCGGCTCTGCGTTTTACCTCGTCGCTCAGTCCGTAGCTTCCGCCGATTATAAAATCAACGGTGCTTTTGCCGCTTATGCCTGCATTTTCAATGATTTGTGCAAGTTCCTCGCTTGACATCATTCTGCCCTCAATGCACATTGCAATTACAAAGTCGGACTGACCGATTTTCTGCATAATCCGCCTGCCCTCGGCAGAAATAACCTCAGCGATTTGCGAGGGACTGTCGCCACGCTGCTTTTCCTCGGCAAGCTCGGTAATCGAGAATTTGCAGAATGTTGAAAGCCTTTTTGCGTATTCGTCAATCGCCTGAGTGAAATACTTTTCCTTGATTTTTCCTATGCAAATTATGTTAACTCTTATCATAGCCTAAAAAATTACCGCCCTTACCGAACCCTCAGACGGTGCTGCGTCAAGGGTGAAGTCGCTGTTTAGCTTCATTCCCGCCTGTTCAAGCTGTGATACAGAGGTTTTCATTGCAAGCTGCACAGTGTTGTTTTCTTCGCTGAGGTGTCCGAGCATCAGCCGCAGAGTTCCTCCTCTGACAAGCTCGACAAGCTCCCTTGCACACGCATCATTTGAAAGATGTCCTTTATTTGACAGTATTCTCTGCTTTAGGTAGTAAGGGTAAATTCCGTTTTTCAGCATTTCAATGTCGTGATTTGACTCAAGCACAACGAAATCACTTTGACTTGCCGCCCTGCGTACGGCATCGGTCATAACGCCCATATCCGTTGCGACAAGCGCGGATTTTCCGTCGGGCGCAACTACCCTGTAGCAGCAGCTTTGGGCAGCGTCGTGTGGTGTATCAATACGCTGAATCAGCATATTGCCCAAGGCAACCTCACTTTTTATTTCAAGGGCATTTGTCCTGTCAAAAAGCCTGTCTCCTGCGGAAAGAGCGTTTAGGGTGCCTGCACTTGCATAAACCCTGAAGCCGTATTTTTTCGAGAGCACCCTCAGCGCACTGCAATGGTCGGAGTGCTCGTGGGTAATAAACACGGCTCCCACGCTTTTCATACTAAGACCGTTAGCCTGCATTGCAAGCTCAATTTGCTTGCAGGACCGTCCTGCGTCAATTAATATTCCCTCGGAAGTGCTTCCTATGTAGTAGCTGTTGCCCTTGCTTCCGCTGAAAAGCGGCACTGCCTTTGCCAAATTCATCACCCTTATATTGCTTATACCCTTATCATATCATATTTTTCAGCTTTTTACAACAAGGCTGCCGATAGTCATTCCAAGCCACACTCCACCGATACACAGAGCAAGGCTTAATAACGAGTAGAACACTGCAAGACCGGTATTGCCGCCCTGAATCATTGTGTAGGCTTCAAGAGAGAGTGCAGAAAGAGTGGAAAAACCTCCGCATACTCCGGTTTTGAAAAACAAGTTGATATACTCTGATGAATTACTTTTTGATGCAACAGAGGTAACAAAGCCTATTACGACGGCCGCAAGTAAATTGACAATCAAGGTCAGAAGGGGAAAGGTGCCCTTGTAGGGCAGTATACTCACTGCATATCTGAGCATTGCGCCCAAGCCTCCGCCGAGTCCGACTAATAAAAATCCCATAACTTTCTCCATTTGAAAAAAGCCGCTTCCAATAGAAAACGGCTTAGAAATATGTCTGATAATTTATGCTCTGAGTTCTTGCTCGTTATCGCCGGTGAAATAAACCTTCTTAATATCGGCGCCGAGTGAACGGAACTTCTCAACAACATCCTCGTATCCTCTTTCAATGTACTGAATACTTGAAATCTCTGTTGATCCGTTAATTTGAAGCGCAGCAATTATCATTGCGGCTCCTGCTCGGAGGTCGGTTGCCTTCACGGGAGCTGCCGTAAGCGGAGCGCCGCCCTCTATAATTGCAAGCCTGCCTTCAACCGAAATCTGTGCGCCCATTCTGATAAGCTCGCTTACATACTGATAGCGGTTGTCCCAAACATTTTCGTTGATTATGCTTGTGCCCGGAACGCTCATAAGCAGTGCCGCAAACTGCGGCTGACAGTCGGTGGGGAATCCGGGGTGCGGCATTGTCTTGATATTGCAGCGTTTAAGTGGCTTTACGGTTGCGTCAACCTTAATTGCCTCATCATATTCGGTAATCTTAACACCCATTTCTCTGAGCTTTGCAGTAATTGACTCCAAATGCTTGGGTGTAATGTTGTTTACGGTGATACAGCCCCTTGTTGCGGCTGCAGCGCACATATATGTGCCTGCCTCAATCTGGTCGGGAATGATGGAGTAAGTTACTCCGTGAAGGTAAGAAGCACCTCTTACCTTGATAACATCGGTGCCGGCACCTCTGATATCTGCGCCCATAGAGTTGAGGAAGTTTGCAAGGTCAACAATATGAGGCTCCTTTGCGGCATTTTCAATAATAGTCATACCGTTTGCCTTGCAGGCTGCGAGCATAATATTCATTGTCGCACCAACGGAAACAACATCAAGATAGATGTGTGTTCCGACAAGCCTGTCACACTCTGCTTCAATTATAGCACCGTCAACAAGCCTTGTGTCTGCACCTAAAGCCTCAAAGCCCTTCAGGTGCTGGTCAATGGGGCGAACACCGAAGTTGCAACCGCCGGGCAAAGCAACCTTAGCCTTGCCGAACTTACCCAACAAAGCTCCCAAAAGATAGTACGAAGCACGCATACCCCTTACAAGCTCGGTGGTTGCGTTGAATGTGCCGATTTTTGTCGGATCAATATATAAAGAGGATCTGTTGATTCTTCTTACATTAGCCCCAAGCTGCTGAAGGATTCTGCTGATAAGAGAAACATCGCTTATGTTGGGGATATTTTCAATCTGACAGGGTTCATCACAAAGAATTACTGCCGGGATAATAGCAACCGCTGCATTCTTTGCACCGCTGATGTTTACCTCTCCGAAAAGCGGTTTACCGCCGTTTACTACAAACTTTTCCAAATGTTTACACTCCAATACAGTATTGTTCAAACTTGCAATAACTAAATAAGTGTAGAAAAAAGAAATAAGCAAAAATTGTTTCACAGCAAGGTGAAAACACAATATATGTTACATTAAAATTAAAACACACTACCTATTGTGGTTACTATTTTGTAATTCCACAATTCTTCTACAGAAAATGATACTACAAAATTGTAGTAAAGTCAACGAAATATTAAAACTGTAACCTAATTTTATTTATCTTGTACTCATTTTATTAATTATATGTTACTTTTATTTAGATTTCTTACAATTCACAAATTTATCTGTTATATTTTTCTACAAAAGAAAAAATTATTTTATTATTTTTTGTGCAATATATTAAATTGCTGTAATATAATTCTCATCAAGAAATTAAATTTTGAAAAGCTATAGGATTTTCAAACAAAAATAGCTCAGAAATAATACTACCTTCACAAAAGTGAAAAAATTTATTTTTACCGAACAAACGGCACCCCTTACGGAGCGCCGCCGAATCAGTGTTTACTTAATTCAATTATAGAACCTTATACTAATTACCTAATAAAAAGCAGACAATCCTTGCGGTCTGATTTCTATCAGGAATTAGTATTAATGGCTGTCGGTGCTTTTTATAGCTTTTTGTGTTGATTCTGTCTGCTGCTTTGCGCACATTTTTCCGTCAACATCGGTGTAGTATTCGCCCTTGAGCAAAATCTGAGAGATAGGCACAATTTCGTAGCCCTCTTCCTTTATTGCCTGAATAATCATCGGCAGAGCCTCGGGAGTATTCTTTGCCCCGTTGTGCATCAGGATAATGCTTCCGTTTTTCAGCTTGCTCTTTACGGTCTTTACCATCTGGTCGGGGGTAGGATCCTTCCAGTCGAGAGAATCCACATCCCACTGAACACAGAACATATTACAGCCGTTTACGCTGCTCACTACCTCGTTGTTGTAGTCGCCGTAGGGCGCTCTGAAAAGGGTTGGCTGTTTACCGGTGATTTTCTTGATTTTTTCGTTACAGGCCTGCACCTCGGCGGTCATTTTCTCTGCTGAAAGCTCGGTCATATGAGGGTGGGTGTTGCTGTGATTGCCCACATCGTGGCCTTTCTCCGCAATTTTTTTGACACTTTCCGGATATTTGTCAACCCAGTCGCCCACAAGGAAAAAGGTGGTCTTTACCTTGTTCTTTTCAAGAATATCGAGAAGCTCGTCAGTCTGCTCATTTCCCCAGGCAGCGTCAAAGGAAAGTGCCGCCTGTTTCTTGTCGGTGTCAACATAGTAAATCGGAATTTTTCTCGGTGCAGCGGCGGTCTGTACCACCCTGACGGTGGAGCTTACTCCGATTATCACTGCAATTATGCCTATAATAAGGCAGAAGCCTATTGTTATAAGACTGCGCTTTGTGAGTATTAATAAACGCATAAAATCCCCTCCGCATAGAAAATATACGGAGGGGATAGGCTAATTATTCTATTCTTTGAGCGAATAACGGAAATTTATTTTTCAATATGCCATTTGATTCCTTCCTTGGTATCCTCAAGCACAACACCCATAGCCTTGAGCCTGTCACGAATCTCATCGGCAACCGCCCAGTTCTTCTCGGCTCTTGCCTTATTACGCTGTGCTATTAATGCTTCGATTTCTGAGGTAAGCTCATCGTCTGCACCTGTACTGCTTTCCTCTTCGGAAGCGTTTTCATCAATCAGATTGAGCGACAAAACCCGGTCGATTTCTCCGATTACATACAGCTTTGTTGCATCGTTTGCATCGGCTTTCAGAGCGTCATAAACACTTGTGAGTCCCAAAGAGGTGTTCAGATCGTTGTCAAGAGCTTCCTTAAATGAGGCAATAAGGCTGTCAGCCTTGTTGCTGTCAACCTCTCCGTCTGAGCTTAAGGCAGAAATTCTCTTTTTGAGCTTTTCATACGCCTTTGCCGTGTTGTCAAGGCTGTCATATGAGAAGGTGAGAGGCTTTCTGTAGTGGCTTTGCAGACAGAACATTCTGTAAACAATGGGGTCATAGCCCTTGCTTTCAAGCAGGGAAACTGTAAGAAAATCACCCTTTGACTTGCTCATCTTGCCCCTTGCGTCGTTGAGGTGCAGAACATGAAACCAATAATTGCACCACTTGTGTCCGAGATAAGCCTCGCTTTGTGCAATTTCGTTTGTGTGGTGGGGAAAAGCATTATCAATTCCGCCGCAGTGAATATCAAGGTATTCTCCGTTGTGCTTTTTACTGATGCAGGAGCACTCAATATGCCAGCCGGGGTAGCCTACTCCCCACGGACTTTCCCACTTAAGCTCCTGAGAATCAAACTTTGACTTTGTGAACCACAGCACAAAATCCGCTTTGTTGCGCTTGTTTTCATCCTCCTCAACGCTGTCACGCACTCCAACGGCAAGGTCATCCTCGTTCATATTGCCGAACACATAGTAGGTTTCAAGCTTTGAGGTGTCAAAGTATACATTTCCGCCTGCAAGGTAGGCGTAGCCCTTTTCAAGCAAAACGGTAATCATCTCAATGAAGCTGTCTATACAGTTTGTAGCAGGCTCTACAACATCGGGTCGCTTTATGTTGAGCTTTTCACAGTCAGCAAAGAATGCGTCGGTGTAAAATTTGGCTATTTCAAGCACGGTCTTGTGCTCTCGCCTTGCGCCGGCAAGCATTTTGTCCTCGCCCGTATCTGCGTCGCTCGACAAATGTCCCACATCGGTGATGTTCATAACACGGTTCACATCATAGCCTGAAAATCTTAGATACTTTTCAAGCACATCCTCCATAATGTATGTCCTGAGGTTGCCGATGTGAGCGTAGTGATATACTGTGGGACCGCAGGTATACATATTGACCTTTCCCTTTGTGTGGGGTATAAACTCCTGCTTGGTCTGTCCGAGAGAGTTGTATAAAATCATTGTGATTACTCCTTGCTGTAATTTATGACGAACACGATTATTTGTCTTTGTTCGTTGATTCCTCAAGCTTTTTTTCAAGAATATTTATCTTGTGCTCCAAATTGCAAAGTGCAAGTGCAACGGGATCTGAAACATGAATTTGGTCAAGTGTTTCGCTTCTCACACCGTTTACCTTTACAACCCTTGCCGGCACACCGACAGCGGTGGCGTTTTCGGGCACTTCGCTGAGCACAACGGCTCCTGCCGCTATTCGTGCATTGTCACCCACCTTAAAGGGACCGAGCACCTTTGCACCCGAGCCGACAAGCACATTGTTGCCAAGAGTCGGATGTCGCTTTCCTGTGTCCTTTCCCGTTCCGCCGAGGGTAACATTTTGATATATTGTGCAGTTGTCACCGATGACAGTTGTTTCTCCGATGACAACACCCATTCCGTGGTCAATGAAAAGTCCCTTGCCGATAGTGGCTCCGGGGTGAATTTCAATTCCTGTTTTTCTGCGGCTGCGCTGAGAAATCCAGCGAGCTATAAACTTGTGATTGTGCCGATAAAACCAATTTGCCCTGCGGTGAGAGCGAACAGCCTTGAATCCGGAATACAGAAAATAAACCTCCGCCTTGCTTCTGGCGGCAGGATCACGCTCCAACACCACATTGAGATCGGCTTTTAGTGTTTTAAACAAATATATCACCTCAAAATAAGGTTACATTTCGGAAATGAAGCTTTTGTTTTGCTTAATATAAATTATGCCCGAAACTACGGCAAAAAAAGTTGAAATCCAAATCAAAGATTCTCCGACAATAAAGAAAATGCGTTCAATGGGCAATGATTCAAATAAACCTGCCAGACCGAAGTTGAGTGCCGACTGCATAACCAAAATTGCGATTACGGCAATCATTTGTGAAACAGTTTTTATTTTGCCCCATATGTTGGCGGCAACTACCTTGCCCTTTGAGGCCGCAATAAGACGAATAGATGTCACCGTAAACTCACGCAGTAAAATAATGATTACTGCAACACAGTCGCACAGACCGAGCTGGATAAAGCACAGCAGTGCAGCCAGAACAAGTATTTTGTCTGCAAGCGGATCGGCAAACTTACCGAAATCCGTAACCAAATCATTTTTTCGGGCGATTTTTCCGTCAAACATATCCGTTATTGACGCAACGGAAAACAGAACAAGCGCCGCAACGCTGTTATACGGAAAGCTAATCAGAAGTGCGGCTGTAAAAAACGGCACAAGAATAATTCGTCCTAATGTCAGTTTATTGGGTAAATTCATTTTGTTACCTCAATTTTTCTTATTTTTGCTTTGGATAGGCAATCGCCCTTAGACGGACTCTTGCATTAACACATTTCACCCACAGGGTCACAGCCCAGGCAGTCGGTGATTTTTACCTTGATAAATTCCCCGGACTTAGGCTTTTTGCCGTCTGTTGTAAAGAACACACAGCCGTCAACCTCGGGAGCGTCGGCATAGGTCCTGCCGAAGTAACATTCGGCGATGCGGTCAAAGCCCTCGACAAGCACTTCGATTTCTTTGCCGATTAGCGACTGACAGTAGTCAGCCATAACGCCCTGCTGGTGCTCCATAATAATGTCGGCTCGTTTTTGCTTAACATCGTCTTCAATCTGATTATCCATAAGTGCCGCCTTTGTGTCCTCCTCAGGAGAATAGGGGAAACACCCGAGTCTTAAAAAGCGGTTATCTGCGGCAAATTCACACAGCTCCTCAAACTGCTCCTCGGTTTCACCGGGGAAGCCTGTGATGAATGTGGTGCGTAAAACAATGTCGGGAATTTTCGACTTTATTCTATTTATGAGTGCGCTAAGGCTTTCTCGGTTGCCCCTGCGGTTCATATTCTTAAGTATTTCGCCGTTGCAGTGCTGCAGGGGAATATCAATATATTTTACTATTTTTTCCTGTTGAGCAATGACATCTATAAGCTCGTCTGTGATTCTGTCGGGATAACAGTACAGCACCCTTATCCACCTTAGTCCGTCGATTTTGCAAAGCTCTGTCAGCAGCTCTGCAAGATAAGGCTTTCCGAATAAATCCTCGCCGTAACGGGTTGTGTCCTGAGCAATAACATTAAGCTCGACTACTCCGTTTTTGACAAGCGTTTTTGCTTCCTCAATTACGGCTTCGGGACGGCGGCTGCGGAAATGACCTCTGATAAGAGGGATTGCGCAATAGGTGCAGCAGTTGTCACAGCCCTCGGCAATCTTGAGATATGCGGTGTAGGGAGGTGTGGAAAGCACCCTGCCGCCCTCAAGGGGCAAAAGCTCCTTGTCGGGAAAGCTCTCGGTTTTTTTGCCGTCAAGTGCACTGAGCACAACCTGAGCAATGCTATGATTTGAACCGATTCCTATTGCGGCGTCAACCTCATAGAGCTGTTTTGTTATCTCATTTTTATATCTTTCGGCAAGGCATCCGGTAACGATAATTGCCTTTATCGTGCCCTCTCTTTTCAGCTTACCAAGCTCGATTATTTCATCTATGCTCTCCTGCTTTGCAGACTCGATAAAGCCGCAGGTGTTTACCACTACGGCATCAGCGTCGGCAGGGTCGCTTACAATTTCCATTCCGCTTTGCTTTAGTGAATACAGAAGCATCTCGGAGTCAACCTGATTTTTTGCACAACCGAGTGATACTATACCGACCTTGTAATTCATATGCTGTCAACCTCTGTGTATTCTTCGTATTCTTCGTGTTCCTCGTATTCTTCGAGAACCTTTCGTATATCGTCAAAGCTGTAGCCCAAACGCTGAAGTGCGGCAAAGGCTCTCCGCTTTGTTTTTTCATTGCTGATTCGTTTGTATTTTTTCTCGATGACCGCCCTTATCTGTTCGCAGCTGTCAACCTCAATCTCATCAACAAGCTCGCTTGCAAGCTCACGGTCAATGCCCCTTCTTACAAGCTCAAAGACCGCAGATTTTTTTGACATCCGCTTTGTGAATATCAGACTGTGAGCACATCGCCTTGCATAGTCCTCATCATTTACAAGACCAAGCTCCTCCATACGCTCCACAGCCTTTTCGGCGGCTTGCTCGTCACAGGTGCGCTTGATTTTGTCAACAAGCTCCTTTTTTGAGTGGTCACGGTAGGAGATAAGCCACAGTGCCTTGTCCTTTGCCCTGCGCTCGTTGCTCAGCCTGATAATTTCCCGCAGCTGTTCGTCAGTTATCTGTACGCCGACATCAAAGCGGTTTTCAATCAGTGTGCGAGCGTCAAGATTCATTACAAATTCCCCGTCAAGATACAGGGCGCTCATTGCCTTGCGTCGAGGCTCAATAGCGGTAATAAGCATCAGTCATCTACCAGCACATCAATCTTTGCGCTGTCTTTTTTATCCTTTGCGGGTGTGCTTCCCGACGGCTCAGCAAGGGGCATCTGCGTAATTTTAACCTTGGGAGTTGTCAGCTTTCGTGCATAAAGCTTGTCGATATTTTCCCAAAGCTTAGCTTCAATCTCCTTTGCAAGCTCAGTGTTTGTCCTTAACAGCTCCTTAACCTTGTCTCGTCCCTGTCCCAGACGGGTGCCGTCATAGCTGAACCATGCACCCGACTTCTGAACCACATCAACCTTAACGGCAAGGTCGAGAAGCTCGCCCTCACGGGAAATTCCCTCGCCGTACATAATATCAAATTCAGCCTCTCTGAAGGGAGGTGCCATTTTGTTTTTGACAACCTTTGCCCTTGTGTGAGAGCCGATAATCTCACCGTTTGACTTCAAAGCCTCAGCCTTGCGAATATCAATTCTTACCGAGCTGTAGAATTTCAGCGCACGGCCTCCGGTTGTAACCTCGGGGCTTCCGTAGACAACGCCGACCTTCTCTCGGAGCTGGTTAATAAATATTGCAACGCAGTTTGACTTTGAAATTGCGCCGGCAAGCTTGCGAAGAGCCTGTGACATAAGCCTTGCGTGAAGTCCAACATGGCTGTCGCCCATTTCGCCCTCAATTTCAGCCTTTGGTACAAGAGCTGCAACCGAGTCGATTACAATTACATCAATGGCTCCGCTTCGTATGAGAGCCTCTGCAATTTCAAGAGCGTCCTCACCTGTGTCGGGCTGCGAAACGAGCAGAGAGTCAACATCTACCCCTAAAGCGGCTGCGTATCCGGGGTCAAGTGCGTGTTCTACATCAATAAAGGCAACATTTCCGCCGTTTTTCTGTCCCTCTGCAATACAGTGCAGAGAAAGAGTTGTTTTACCGGAGGATTCCGGTCCGTATATCTCAACAATTCTGCCTCTGGGCAAGCCGCCGATTCCGAGCGCAATGTCAAGGGAAAGCGAGCCTGTTGAAATGTGATCAATGCTCATCTTTTTGTTTTCGCCCAGACGCATTACGGCGCCCTTACCAAATTGCTTTTCAATCTGAGAAATTGCCGTATCAAGTGCTTTTGCTTTATCAAGTGCCATTTTTCATATACCTCCGTAATCCCTTTCGGGTGTTGTTGTCAATATGATTATAAAGTATGCAATGAAAAATTGCAATAATTCAGGGGTAAAAAAATCGAACAAATTTTCTATTATTTGAGCATTGTCCCGATTATTGCCCTTTGTGTACCGCCAAAATCGGTCTCGGTGCGGATATTTCCAAATCCCTTTTGCTTCATAAGCGTACAAACCTCGCCGGCTTGTCCCTCACCAAGCTCAAGCGCCAAGGCGCCGCCCGGCTTCAGCTTACACGACCAAAGATCTATGATGGCTCTGTAAAACTCCATTCCGTCGCTTCCGCCGTCAAGAGCCATCTCAGGCTCTCTTTGTACCTCTGCTTGCAGCTGCACAAGCTCAGCGGATTTAATATAGGGAGGATTGCTGACGATAAGGTCAAGCTCTCCTTCGGGAAAATCCTTGTGACAGCGAAAAATATCATCCTTGACAGCAGTAACACAGGCAGAGTGCCTTGCTATATTTTTTTCAAGAAAGGAAAAGGCTTTTTCACTTAACTCAACTGCGGTAACGCTCACCTTTGCAAGCTTTGAAACCGCAACAGAGATTGCACCGCTTCCTGCACACAGGTCAAGCATCCGAGCGTTTGGCTTATTTTCAAGATATTCAAGGCAGAGGTTTGTGACTACCTCTGTGTCGTCTCTTGGAATCAAAACACCCTCGCCCACAAAAAGGTCGAAGCCGTAAAAGCTCCATTCGCCGAGGATATATTGAAGCGGCTCTCCGCTTATTCTGCGGTCAATAAGCTCACCGAGCCTTGACTGAGCAGCTTCGGACAGCTCACAGCCGCCGTTTGAAATAATGCCCAGACGGTCAAGCCCTGTTGCTTTTTCAAATAGGTCAAGAGTTTCTGAGCCGAAGTTCTCGATTCCCGCCTGCTCAAGCCGCCTTTTACATTCGCTGTAGGCGGATTTAATGCTTATCATTGTTTACAATATCTGAGCCGTCGTCGGGAATAACTGCCTTGATAGCCTCGATTGCAACCTCAATCATCTTGTCGTCAGGTTCCTTTGTGGTGATTCTCTGCGCCCAAAGTCCGGGAGCAGCGATGGCTCTTGTAAGGGCGTTATCGTGCTTGCCGCAGAGCTTAATAAGCTCGTAGCCGATACCGCAGGAGAGAGGGAGAAGCAAAATCTTAAACACCGGTCTTAAGAAACCGATTCCAAAGGGCGCAACGGGAACAAAAAGACCGATTATGATACCCACAATAAGCATAAGAATCATAAAGCTTGTTCCGCAGCGAGGGTGGAAGCGTGCTTGCTTTTTCACATTTTCAACGGTAAGCTCCTCTTCGTTTTCATAGCAGAAAATAGTTTTGTGCTCTGCTCCGTGATACATAAATACCCTTTTCATCTCCGTCATTCGTGAGCAAACGATGATGTAAAGCAGGAACAGCACGATTTTCAATACACCCTCAAAGACGGATTTCCAGAACACCGCCAGTTCACCCTTGCCCTGAAAGGCAGGAACAAAGTTTGCCGAAAAGTCAAACAGGAATGAGGGCAAAAAGAAGAACAAACCAACTGCAAGGGCAACGCCGAGTACGGAGGCGATTCCCATTATTATTTTAATCAGCTTGTCGCCGAACTTTTTGTCAAGCCACTGTTCAAATTTTGACGGCTCTTCTTCTTCAATCTCGCCTGCCTCAAGAGCCTTGTCGGCTGAGAGCATAAGCGATTTATAGGAGAGCCGCATTGAGTCTATAAGCCCTGCAATTCCACGCAAAAAAGGAAGCTTGAAAAGCTTGCATTTTGAGGGGATTGTGTTAATGCTGATATCCTCGCTGTATATTTCTGTTTCTCCGGTGCGCACGCAAACTGTGGTGCGCTTAGGTCCACGCATCATTATACCTTCAATCAAGGCGCTTCCGCCTATTGAGGTGATTTTTTTAGTAGTTTTTTTTGCCATTATATTTTCCTTTCAAAAAAGATTACAGCTTAATGTTTTCGGGCATAGACTTCTCTTCGCCCTCTTTATATACGGGAAAGGTAAGAGTAACGGTAGTGCCGACTCCCTCTCCGCTTTCAATATCAAGTGAACCGTTGTGCAGGTTCATAATTTCATCGGCAACGGCGAGTCCGATTCCCGAACCTCTGACCTTTTGATTAGCCTTAAAGAATTTATCCTTAACCTTGGGCAAATCATCAGCGGCTATTCCGCAGCCGGTGTCGGTTATGACTATTTTTACAATGTCGGGTTCATCCTTGGTGTAGATAACCTGAGCTGCAACAACGCCGCCGGCAGGTGTGTATTTAAGTGCATTGTCAAGCACATTGAGAAACACCTGCTTTAAGCGGTTTCTGTCACCGTAAACCGGAGGAAAAACTCCCTCCGGCTCATCATATAGAAGGTGCTTGCCCTCAGAAACAGCTCGTTCCTTGAGCATATACACGGTTTCGTCAAATTCGGCAAGAATGTCGAGCTTTTCGTTCATAAGCACCATTCTGCCGCTTTGAATACGGCTGAAATCCAGAAGCTCCTCAACAATGCTTGTAAGTCTGGAGCTTTCCTTTATGATTACTCCCATACCTCGGTCAAAGGTTTTTCTGTCAAGCTTGCCTCGCTCTGAAAGCTGCATTGTTTCAGCCCAACCCTTAATAGCCGTAAGCGGAGTGCGAAGCTCGTGAGACACACGGGAGATAAAGTCGTTTTTCATTTGCTCTGTTGTTTGCAGGTCGGTTGCCATATCGCTTACAGCGTCACACAGATTTCCGATTTCATCGTTGTACTTGTGCTCGATTTTCTCAGATGCGGAGAAGTCTCCCTGCGCAATCTTGGCGGCTGTGAGCGACAGCCTGCGAATTGGCTTAACGATAGACTGAATAAACAGAAATCCCGACAAAGCGACAAGACCTATGATGACAAGCCCTATTGCTATGATAATGCCTGAGATAATCAGAATCCGGTTGTTTATCGGATCCATTGATACGATGTATTTCACAGCTCCCACAACAGTACCGTTGTCGTTTGTTATGATTCTTGTCAGGCTCATTGCGCTTTCGCCCGAAGGCAGGCTGCCGTGCCAGTATGCTCTGCCCTCGCCGTTTGTCTGAGCCTGTTCAAGGTCGGTCTTTTCGGCGGTTTCAGAGGGAATAAAGCCTGTTGAGGTCATCACGGTTCTTCCGTTTGAATTAATAACCATGACCTCCATCTGTTCCTTTTTTTTAAAGTTTTCAACATAATCCCTTGCCGCAGAGGCAAAGGCCGTGGAGCTGTCGCAGGAATACCCCGGAAAAACAAGCGAAAGCTCGCTTTCCGTTGAAGCAAGACTCTGTTCAACGCTGGTTTGAAAAAGGTAGGTAACAAGAAACACAAGGCTTATGGCTATAGCCACAATAATAGCAAGAATAACGCTGAAGGTGTTTAAAATCCAGCGTCCTGTAATGCCCTTGAACATTTCTTTGATACCCCCTTTCCGCAATAAATCAGTGCTTCCTTAGTCCTTGTCGCCGCTTTCCCACTTGTAGCCTAAGCCCCAAACGGTGATAATATGCTTTGGGTTTGAGGGAGCGTCCTCAACCTTCATTCTGAGTCTTCTTATGTTTACATCAACAATTTTATCCTCGCCCACATAGGCATCACCCCACACATGATTGAGAATATCAATTCTGTCAAGCGCAGTGCCCGGATTAGAGAAAAAGTATTCCATAATCTGGAACTCAACCTGTGTAAGCTCAATCAGCTTTCCGTTTTTTGAAAGCGAGCGATTGCGCAAATTAAGAGTAAATTCACCCGACTTAAGCTCCTCCTTAAAGTTATTTTCGGAGTGAGCCTGTGCAAG
>CALYYZ010000015.1 GCA_945607165.1 uncultured Ruminococcus sp.
CTCCGGCTGTTGTTATACACCGACTAACTGGCGACGGAGACAAAAGACTGCTAAAGGCACCGCTTTGGAGTGCAGATAAGAAGCGTGTGCTTAATACACTTAACAGGACGCTAAAGGAAAGAAACATTGTCCAGGGCAGCAAATTCAGAGAATGCGAATAAAAGATTTTTCCTTGACAATAAAAGCATATTATGATAATATGTAGTAAAATAAAGGGGAGTAGTTCGCAGATAATCTGTGATATTTACCGTCAGTACATACCGCTTGCGGTATCGGTTATATCTTAAAGAACAAGACTTTTATTGCAAGGTGTTGGTTTGCCCTGCAATAAAGGTCTTTTTTTATTTGATAGGAAAATACAACAAACTGTATAATTTTATTTAATTTATAGTAAAAAATACAAATTGTAATACATCGACGCACCTATCAAATAAAAAAATTATATTGCCCGCTCAGTTGCGCCCTGCGTGCGCACGAGCGATGGCTGAAGAAAGCGCACGCTTTCTTGTTTTAGTTAACTGCTTGAATGTCGTGTCGAGGCACTCGACACGGTTCCCAAAAGACAGTTTGTATTCAAACGGAAACAGGAGGAAATATGAAAAATTGGTATCAGATGACAAAAGAGGAAGTTTTGCAAAGCCTAAGGGTGACAACCGACGGTCTTGCTTCAGAAGAAGCGGCAAAGCTCCTTGAAAAAAACGGAAAAAACGAGCTTAAAGAGGGCAAACGGAAATCAGTCCTTGCTGTATTTTTCAGCCAGTTTCTTGATTTGCTTGTAATTATTCTAATTGCTGCAGCAATCATTTCGATGCTTTCAGGTAATGTAGAGAGCACAATAGTAATTTTTGCCGTAATTATTCTTAATGCATTTCTCGGTACAGCCCAGCATATAAAAGCGCAAAAATCACTTGACAGTCTGAAGTCGTTGTCATCGCCGGTCGCAAAGGTGATAAGGGACGGAATGAAAATTGAAATAGATTCAAAGGATGTCGTTGCAGGTGATATTGTAGTGCTTGAGGCAGGTGATCTCATCGTTGCCGACGGCAGAATAATCAATAACTATTCACTTCAGGTAAACGAAAGCTCATTAACAGGTGAGTCTACAAACATTGATAAAAGTGATGAGGTAATTTCAAACGAAGTCCCTCTTGCCGACAGAACTAATATGGTGTTTTCGGGAAGTCTTGTTACCTATGGCAGAGCACTTGTTGTAATAACCGAAACAGGAATGAACACCGAAATCGGCAAGATAGCTTCGCTTATGAATTCTGCAAAGGAAAAGAAAACTCCTCTGCAAAAGAGTCTTGACAAGTTTTCAAGTCGTTTGGCAATGATTATTCTTGTAATTTGTGCAGTTGTTTTCGGGCTTAATCTATGGCAGGCAGGCACAATAAGTCAGGACTCCGTTCTCAACGCACTTATGTTTGCCGTTGCACTTGCAGTTGCGGCGATTCCTGAAGCACTTGGTTCAATAGTAACTATAGTGCAGGCTATGGGCACTCAAAAAATGGCAAAAGAAAATGCAGTAATAAAGGATTTAAAGGCGGTTGAAAGTCTTGGCTGTGTTTCGGTCATTTGCTCCGATAAAACAGGAACACTTACTCAGAATAAAATGACCGTACAAAAGATTTATGTAAACGGAAAAAGTATTCGTGAGGATGAGCTTGATTTAAGAATAGAAACCCACAGACACCTCCTGTATGATATGGTGCTCAACAATGATTCAAGCATAGTTGACGGAAAGGGAATAGGAGATCCTACCGAATATGCTCTCATTGAAACCTTTAGGAACATCGGACTTGATGAAAATGTGATGCGGGGAACCCTGTCAAGAATAGAGGAGGTTCCCTTTGATTCAGACAGAAAAATGATGAGCACAAAATATAAGATGCATGGTGTTAATCATATCCTGACAAAGGGTGCGCTTGATGTTATTCTGGACAGATGTATCAGCATCAGCACAGCTGACGGAGTCCGTCCGATAACAGATGATGATAAGGCTAAAATTCTCGAGCAGAATAAAAAGTATTCGGAAGAAGGTCTGCGAGTTCTTACCTTTGCATATAAGGAATCAGATGAAGCATTGAGCACAGATACTGAGTATGACTACACCTTCATCGGACTTGTTTCAATGATTGACCCTCCCCGTGAGGAGTCAAAGCAGGCTGTTGCCGACGCAATCAGAGCCGGCATAAAACCGGTGATGATTACCGGTGATCACAAGATTACCGCAACCGCAATCGCTCGGCAAATCGGAATTTTCCGTGACGGAGACATTGCTGTCACAGGTCTTGAACTTGACTCAATGAGTGATGATGAGCTTGATAAAAAAATAGAGAAAATCTCAGTTTATGCACGAGTTTCTCCGGAAAACAAAATACGTATTGTTGAGGCTTGGCAGAAAAAAGGAAATATAGTTTCAATGACGGGAGACGGAGTAAACGATGCTCCTGCACTTAAAAAAGCGGATATCGGAGTTGCAATGGGCATCACCGGTACCGAGGTGTCTAAGGACGCTGCCTCAATGATTTTACAGGATGATAATTTTGCTACTATAATAAAGGCAGTTGCAAACGGCAGAAATGTATTTAGAAATATTAAAAATTCGATTTTGTTTTTGCTTTCGGGCAATATGGCAGGAATTTTTGTAGTTCTGTTAACCTCAATATTAGCACTTCCCGTACCTTTTGAACCTGTTCATCTTTTGTTTATTAATCTTCTCACAGATTCACTTCCGGCAATAGCCATAGGAATGGAAAAACCCGAAAAGGATTTACTTAAACAAAAGCCCAGAGACCCAAAGGTCGGAATAATGACAAAGGACTTTGTCGGATTAATGCTCGGACAGGGTGCTCTTATCGCTGCCGCAACATTTATTGCTTTCTGTATAGGACTGCAAACAAATGCTGCTGTTGCAAGTACAATGGCTTTTTCAACCCTTACGCTTGCACGACTTTTCCACGGCTTCAACTGCCGCAGCAATCATTCAATTATTAAGCTCGGCTTTTCTTCTAATTTGTTCAGCATAGCAGCATTTTTCCTCGGAGTATTCCTGCTTTCTTTTGTATTGTTTGTGCCTTTTATGCATTCGCTGTTCAGCGTTTCGGTTCTCACTGCTACCCAGGCGGGCTTTATAGGTCTTCTTGCGGTAATTCCCACAATTATTGTACAAATAATCAAGGTTATTGTTGAAACAATAAAGAAGTAATACTAAGGAACCACTGAATAAATCACATCATAAGATTGTTTGCACATCTTGCCGGCATTTTCCGTCAGCCTGCCCCAAAAGTCCTCGTAATGCGTCAGCATTACTGCGGTTTGTTTGTGCAATCTGACAAAAAATCTGACGGCGCAATATGCACAAACGATTTAATCAGTGTTTCCCTAAAAAACAGGAGTTGCAGCCTAAATACTGCTTCTCCTGTTTTTCTTTCTGTGTTTTGTTCATTGACTGTTTTTTCAGTTTTCTCCAACCTCAAAGCTCAAAAAAAAACAAGCGATAAGCACTCAGCTATCGCTTGTCTTACATTTTTATTCAGTTTAGGATATATCAAAAATCAGCACAGTGCAGATAATTGATTAGTTTGCTCTGGTAACCTTACCTGAACGCAAGCAACGGGTGCATGCATATACACGCTTCGGAGAACCGTCAACAATAGCTTTAACACGCTGTACATTGGGTTTCCAGGTTCTGTTTGTTCTTCTGTGTGAGTGAGAAACCTTGATACCGAACTTTACATCCTTACCGCAGAATTCACATTTTGCCATGCGTCTGCACCTCCTTAAATTTTTCAATGTCTGTTTCTAACTTTGTTATAATAACAGAATTTATAAAAAAAAGCAAGCCTTTTTTTAAAATTTCTTAACTTGTTTTTTCACTTGTATTTTTTTTTCACTTGTAATATAATATAAATCAAGTATATTTATTATTTTTTTCGGAGGAAAATATGCTCTCTCAAATATTACACGGTAATTTTGATTTTTATTCCATCGTCGCTGAAATACTTGCAGTCTTGCTTATAGTGTTTTTAGTATTACCCTTCCACGAGTGGGCGCATGCATTTACGGCGTCACTTTTGGGTGATAAATCAATTAAATACAGAGGCAGACTGTCTCTGAATCCATTAAGCCACATTGACCCTATAGGTGCTTTGTGTCTGTTGCTTTTTGGATTTGGATGGGCAAAACCTGTTCCCGTAGATTCGAGAAATTTTAAGAATCCTAAAATCGGAATGGCTATTACTGCTATTATGGGACCTATTGCTAATTTGATTGCAGCTTTTGCAGGTATGATAATTTTCAACTGTATCTTTTATTTTGCCATCGGTTTCCTTATTACCGATTTTGGCGGATACATTGCTATTTTTCTAAGATATTATATTTCAATAAATATCGGACTGGCCGTATTCAACCTCATTCCGATACCGCCCCTTGACGGCTCAAAGGTTCTTTTTGTATTCTTGCCCGACAAAGCAGTTGAGTTTTTTTACAGATATCAAATGTTCTTTTTTGTAGGACTTTTCGCTGTTCTCTACATCGGTTTGCTAAATGGTATTTTAGGTTGGATTTCAAACGGTATATTTGAAGGTATGAGCTGGCTTGCCGGACTTCCTTTTGCGGCTTTTAGATAATTAGGGTAGAAAAATGGAAACACAGCTTCAGTATAAGCTCCCTGTATTTGAGGGACCACTCGACTTGCTTTTGACACTTATCTCAAAAAATAAAATAGATATTTATGATATTCAGATTTCCGAGCTTTTAGAGCAGTATATGGAGCAAATCAACAGAATGAATGAGGATAAAATGGACATAGCCTCTGAATTTCTGACAATGGCTTCTCGTCTTGTGCATATAAAGTCGGTAATGCTCCTTCCAAAGTACGAGGAAGAAGCCGAGGAGCTTAAAAAAGAGCTTACCGGACAGCTGCTTGAATATGCGGTTTGTCGTGAAATGGCTAAAAAGCTTGGAGAGATTTATGACTTTGACACCTTTTTTCGAGATGCTTCGCCTGTTGAGTTTGATTTAACCTATAACAGGATTCATCAAAGCGAAGATATTTCCAAAGCGTATATCAGTGCAGTCGGAAGAGGAAAACGCAAGCTTCCGCCCCCGGAACAGGCTTTTTCCGGAATAGTAGCTCATAAAATCGTCTCCGTAAACAGCAAGATTATCCATCTGATGCGTAGGCTTTGGCACGGAAAAAGACTTGCCTACCATGAAATATTTGAGGTATGTGAGGGCAAGAGCGACCTCGTTGCAACCTTTCTCGCCACCTTGGAGCTTGTCAAAGGAAAGCGTATACGCATTGACGGAACAGGAGAAAATGCAGTGGTTCATATGATAGATAAAAATAAGGAGGCGCAGTAATGACTGTTGAAAATCCTTCTGCGGCAATAGAAGCAATATTGTTTTCAAACGGAGATTCCGTTGAAGTCTCAAGGATTGCCGCTGCGCTTGAAATTTCTGAGAAAAAGGTTGACGATTGTGTATCTGAGTTAATAAATGATTACACAGCCCAAAATCGGGGAATAACCATAATAAAGCTTGACAGTTCCTATCAAATGGTATCTTGTAAGCAATATGCTCCACAAATCCGTACAGTGATGGATTTGAGAAGAAACACTCCGCTGTCACAGGCTGCACTTGAGGTTCTTGCTGTTGTCGCCTATAATCAGCCTGTTACAAAGGCTTTTGTCGAACAGGTCAGGGGAGTAGATTGCAGCGGAGTAATCGGCAGCCTTACGGCAAAAGGACTTGTTGAGGAAAAGGGAAGACTCGAGCTTCCGGGACGGCCGCTTCTTTACGGAACAACCGAGCATTTTCTCAGATGCTTCAGCATTTCTTCACTCGAGGAGCTTCCTGCTCTTCCTGAGGATGATAATTCAGATGACGGGGATTCCCAAGAAAATTCTGAGCAACTGAGCTTTTCTGATGAAAACCAAGATTCGGCTTTGCCGGACTGACAAGAAACGAACGGAGGATTGCCCTTGCTTTGGTTATATATACTTCTCGGTATTGTAGCTTTCATAACGGCAATTCTAATTTTGCCGATCAAGCTGAAAGCTGAGTATGACGGCGATTTTGAGTGCAAACTCATAATAGGCTTTGTACCGGTAAGGCTCTACCCTGAAAAGCCGAAAAAGAAGAAATCCAAGAAAGAACCTAAAAATGATAAAAAAGAGCAAGAGCCTGAAAAGAAAAATCTTTTGAAAGAAAACGGCATAGGCTGGCTTACAGACCTAATTAAAAATGTTGCTAAACTCGCCGTCGGAGTATTAAAGGATTTTTTTTCACACATAATAATTACAAAGCTTGATATAAGACTCAAGATCGCAGGAGAAGATGCTGCCGATACCGCAATAAAATACGGCGGACTTTGCTCTGTTGTGTATCCGGCGGTCGGAACAGTGGCAGGAACTGTTAAATGCAGAACCTACGGTGTTGAGATTATACCGGATTTTTCAGACAAGCCTCAATCGGAAGCCTATTTATTACTTTTTGCAAAGATCCGTGTATTTCATCTTTTCGGGCTTGTTTTCAGGCATGGTATAAATGCAATCAAGATATTATCAAAAATAAATCAAAATAAGACAGGAGAATAAAAATGGAACATCCTATAGACAATTTAATGGACACTACAATGAATAAAATTAAAGAAATGGTTGATGTGAACACCATTGTCGGCGAGCCTATTACTTCACCCGACGGCACCTTGATTATCCCCGTTTCAAAGGTGAGCTACGGTTTTGCAGCAGGCGGTTCCGATCTTCCTACCAAGAAAGAGAACAAGGACTGCTTCGGCGGCGGCAGCGGTGCAGGCGTTACAATCAATCCTGTAGCATTTCTCACGGTATACAGAGGAAATGTAAAGCTTATTTCTGTTGACAAAAATGCAGGAACGCCGGATAAAATCGTTGAAATGATACCCGATGTAATAGATAAGGTAAAGGACTTTTTCAAAAAAGACAAGAAGACTTCCGGAGATACCGGAGATTTTTCCGAAATAACAAAGGACGATATTGAGATTTAAAGAAACACTGAATAAATAATACAAAAAAGCTGTTTGCTCATTTTGCTTGCATATATTCTGCCGGTTTGTCCTGCAAAATCTGATGGCGCAATATGCATAAACGATTTAATCAGTATTTCCTACACATATATTCAATTCTACCTGCATACTATTTGCAGGGGTGTCCTTATGAAAAAAACTTTATGCATAGTGTTTTGCTTTATTCTGATCTTTTTTATGTCGTCACCGGTACTCGCCGTTGAAACACCGACGGTATCCGCTGAGGCATATGTTTTGCTTTGTGTTGATAACAATGCTGTCGTTGCGTCAAAAAACGAAAACAAACGGATGAAGCCTGCAAGTACAACAAAGCTAATGACTACTTTGATAACCCTTGAGCAAGCTGCTTCTTCAAATAAGAAGGCGGAGTTCAAAAAAGAAATGATTGCCGAGGGAAGCTCAATGTACCTAAAGGTTGGAGATATTGTCACCCTAAAGGATTTGGCGGCAGGTATGATGATGGCATCAGGCAATGATGCTGCAAATGCGGCGGCAATAACGATTTCCGGCAGCACAGAAACATTTGCAAAGCTAATGAATGAAAAAGCAAAACAAATCGGTATGAAAAACACCTCGTTCATAACACCGAGCGGTCTTGATGATGAAAATCATTACTCAACTGCATACGATCTTGCTTTACTAATGTCATATGCTCTTGAAAACGATGATTTTGCCGAGCTTACTGCAAAGAAATCCGCTACGGTTGAGTTTATCAAGCCGCAGTCTAAGCAAACAGTCTACTCAAATCACAACCGTCTTTTATCGCTCTACAAGGACTGCATAGGTGGAAAAACCGGCTATACAATGACTGCCGGAAGATGCCTTGTGTCAGCCGCAAGACGAAACGGTGTAACTCTCGTTTGTGTTACATTAAATGACAAAAATGATTGGAACGACCACATAGCTCTCTATAACTATGGCTTTGAGAAATACTCCTCTTATTCATCTGACGAAACTGATTTTGTTGTTGATATTCCCTGTGTAGGCGGAAAATCCGATGCTGTAACGGTGACCGGAGAAAAAAACTTTGCGATTGTTTTGCCGTCTGAAAAAATAGGGAAGGTATCAAGAAGGATATATCTCGACAGCTTTATTTATGCTCCCGTCACTGCTTCTCAAAAGGTTGGCAGAATAGAATATATGCTTGACGGCAGGTGCATAGGAAAAATAAACCTTATTGCGGTCAATAGTGTTGAATACGCAATATAAATTAATCTATAGAAAAGGATAAAAAATATGCCTAAAAAAGAACCCGTCAGACTTCAAAAGTTTATATCACAATGCGGCATTGCGTCACGCAGGAAGGCGGAACAGCTGATCCTTGACGGAAGCGTAAAGATAAACGGAAAAACCGCAGTTCTCGGAGATAAGGTTACGGACTCCGACAAGGTGTTTTTAAAGGGAAAAAGAATTGTTCCTCCCAAAACAAAGCACCGCTATATTATGCTCAACAAACCCCGTGGATTTATCACAACAATGAGCGATGATCGAGGAAGAAAGTGCGTAGCCGAGCTGATTAAGGATGTGGGAGAGAGGGTTTATCCTATCGGCAGGCTTGATAAAGATTCCGAGGGTATGCTTGTTTTTACCAATGACGGCGAATTTGCCAATAAGGTTATGCACCCTTGCAACAGTGTATATAAAATTTACCGTGTTACGGTTCGACCTTCCATCGACGAGGAACAACTCATAAAGCTTGAAACAGGAGTAGAGCTTGACGGTAAAAAAACTGCCCCGGCAAAGGTATATGTAATTCACAAGGAGCAGGGCAGGGTAGTTCTTGAAATGATACTCCACGAGGGCAAAAACCGAGAAATTCGTCGAATGTGCGAAGCAGTGGGGCTTGAGGTTGCCCGCCTCAAGCGCACACAAATAGGCTGTGTTAAAATGGGAATGTTAAAGCAAGGCGATTGGCGTGATCTCACCGATGCAGAGGTTTCAAAGCTTCTTGCAAGTCCCATAGTAAACGGAAAACCCATATAGCGTTGTTTTATAATTCTGTTATGAAATTATAATATTACATAAAATGATATAAACTTTTTATATTTACAATAAATTTTTCCTTTTTTTGCAAATACTATATAAAATGCTAAAAATTAGTTTTTGGGCAACCTTTATTCTTGTATATTTGAAAATAATAATATATAATGTTATCTGTAGAAATTTGTATGCAGTCAGTCCGGCTGCGTATTCAATACAGCGTATTGGAGGATGTTAAGATGAGTATTGAAAAAATCAATCAGGCAAAGATTGAGCTTGAAGCAACTTCTGCTTACAAGATTGTGACAGAGTTCTTTGATGATGACAGCTTTTGCGAAATTGATGCCTTTGCAAAATCCGGAGACGGATTTGCCGAGGTTGTTGCAGGGTTCGGCACAGTTGAAGGCTTGCCTGTATATGCCTTTGCTCAAAACAGTGATATTTGCGGAGGTGCAATGAGCAAGGCTCAGGCTGCAAAGCTTAAAAAGCTCTATGACCTTGCGCTAAAAACCGGTGCGCCCGTTGTCGGCTTCTATGACAGCGTAGGCGGCAGACTGTCTCAGGCAACCGACCTTCTCGCCGGCTGCGGAGATGTTCTCAACCGTTCTGCATCGCTCTCCGGTGTTGTACCTCAGATTTCCGTTGTTCTCGGCACCTGTCTGGGAACAAATGCTCTCAATGCAGTCAGTGCCGATATTGTCATAATGACAGAAAAGGCTCAGCTCTCCCTTTCGGTAACGGGTGAAAACTCATCTTGTAAATATAATCTTGAAAACGGTATTGCGTCAGTAGGCGCAAAGGATGCCGAGGAAGCTGTAAATATGGCAAAGGAGCTGATTTACTATCTTCCCTCCAACAATCTCAATATGGCTCCTCAGTCTTTTGAGGAAGCTCCTGCGGAAAACGGTTGCGGTTGTATTGTCAGCCGCATAATCGACGGTGACAGCGGCTTTAAGCTCTGCAAGGAATACGGCGCCAATGCCAACATCCGTCTTGCCCGTCTTGGCGGTCAGGTTGTAGGCATAGTTTCTACAAAGGGCGGTATGCTTGACTGCAAGGCTACCTCAAAAATTGCAAAATTTGTCCGTTTTTGTGATGCTTTCTCGCTTCCCGTAATCACCTTTGTTAATTCCACCGGCTTTGAGTCTCTCAAGTCAGCCGCTAAGGCTGCCTCAGCATATGCCGAGGCTACAACAGTAAAAATTTCTGTCGTGACCGGAAGCGCAATAGGCTCTGCATACATTGCCCTTGCAGGTACGGGAGCCAATGCCGATGTGGTTTACGCTCTGCCCGAAGCTGTTATATCACCTGTAAATGTCGAGGCTGCGGCGTTCATTTTATCGCCTGATACAATGAAGGTACCTGTAGCTGAACAAACCGCACAGGCAGAAAAATTTGCTCAGAGCAATCTTTCCGCCTTCAATGCAGCTCAAAACGGCTATGTTGATGCTATTACAGATGAAGCTCAGCTTCGCCGCACACTCATAGCTGCACTTGATATGCTTTCAGGCAAGCGAGTATCTACTCTGTCTAAGAAACATTCAACAATCTGATAAATGATTATTTTGATATAAAGGGGAAATTAAAATGAAGAATTTAAGAATTACAGTCAACGGCACTGCTTACGATGTTCAGGTTGAGGAACTCGGCTCCACAGCTTCCGCTTCTGCTCCGGCAGCAGCCCCTGCTTCTGCTCCTGCTCCTGCTGCAAAGCCAGCAGCTCCCTCAGGTGCAGCCGGCTCTGTAGCTGTTAAGGCTCCGATGCCCGGTACAGTTGTAAATATTGTCGTTTCTGCCGGTAAGGCTGTTAAAGCAGGTGATGACCTTGTATTTATCGAGGCAATGAAGATGGAAACTCCCGTAAAGGCTCCCCAGGACGGCACAGTTGCCACAGTTGAAGTAGCTAAGGGTGAGTCCGTTGATTCGGGCAAGGTACTTGTAACACTTAACTAATCAAACTGATGAAAGGGATGTCCAAAATGGCAAAGAAAATCAGAATCACCGAAACTGCCCTGCGTGATGCTCATCAGTCGCTTATCGCCACCAGAATGAGTACAGAAGAGATGCTTCCCATTCTCGACAGGCTTGACAAAATCGGTTATTATTCGCTTGAGTGTTGGGGCGGCGCAACCTATGACGCTTGCTTGCGTTTTCTCAATGAAGACCCTTGGACAAGACTTCGCACAATCAAGGATCATTGCCCAAACACGAAGCTTCAAATGCTCTTCCGCGGTCAGAATATGCTCGGCTACCGTCATTATGCTGACGACTGTGTAGAATACCTTGTGCAGCGTTCCATAGCAAACGGTATTGATATTATCAGAATTTTTGATGCACTCAATGATATTAAAAACCTCCGCACTGCTATTAAGGCTGCAAATAAGGAGGGCGGTCATGCTCAGGTAGCAATCAGCTATACAACAGGACCCGTTTTCACAGATGAATATTATGTTGAATATGCCAAGAGAATAGCTGACGCCGGAGCAGATTCTATCTGCATCAAGGATATGGCAGCACTGCTCACACCTTATAAGACAGAAAGCCTTGTAAGAGCAATTAAAAAGGCGCTTCCTCAAATGCCTGTTCAGCTCCACACTCACTACACCTCCGGTCTTGCTTCAATGTGCCTGCTTAAGGCTGTAGAAGCCGGAGCTGACGGAATTGATACTGCAATCAGTCCTCTTGCACTCGGCACATCTCACGCACCGACAGAGTCAATGGTAGCGGCTCTTCAGGGCACCGAATATGACACAGGACTCGACATAAAAGAGCTTGCGGAAATTCGTTCATACTTTATGACTCTTCGTGATAAATATATTGAGTCGGGACTGCTTGATCCCAAGATGCTTGCAACCGACGCTAAAGCGCTTATATATCAGGTTCCCGGCGGAATGTTATCGAACCTCCTTTCACAGCTCAAACAGGCAGGAAAAGAGGATAAGCTCGACGAAGTTCTCAACGAAGTGCCCAGAGTCAGAAAGGATTCAGGCTATCCTCCCCTTGTAACTCCCACATCACAGATCGTCGGCACACAGGCTGTTTTCAATGTAATCACAGGTGAACGCTACTCTATGTGCACAAACGAGTTCAAAGGTCTTGTTGCCGGTGAATACGGCACAACCCCAATGCCCATAGATCCCGAATTCCAAAAGAAGATTATCGGCGACAAGAAGGTAATCAACGGCAGACCTGCCGACCAGCTTGAACCTGAGCTTGATAAGCTCCGTGGAGAAATAGCTGAATGGATGGAGCAACCCGAGGATGTTCTTTCATACGCTCAGTTCCCCAAGGTGGCTCTTGACTTCTTTGAAAAAAGAAGAAATTCAGAAAAAGGGATCAACGGTGACAAGCTCGATAAGGATAATATGATACATCCCGTGTAAAAACAGCAAAATACCGATTTTTTGTTAACGGTTTCCTTAATAACAATATATTATAACGGCAACACTGCATAAAGCTTACAATATGCGGTGTTGCCTTTTTTTATTGTTGAGTACAGAGCTTCTGAAAAACTGAGCTTGTCATAATTTCAATATAGCAATATTATATATACAATCACACAATCTTTGTTAAAATTCACAAAAATTTCTGATTCTTTTCAAAAACTATTGAAAAATTAATGGCAAAATGTTATAATACTATCAATCATATGGACAGGTGCGTCTAAATAAGCCGAGTTATCTAATTTTTAAGAAATTCACTGTTGGTCAGGCAGTAAAAGCTTTGTTTTGATGTATCCCTTTCAGTTCATTATATATTTTTGGTTATGGAGGTAATAACTTATGAAAAGCAAATTTTTTCTTATCGGCAAAAAGTCAATGTCGCTGATATTAACTTTTATGCTGATATTTTCCACAATGGCTGTCGGCATGGTTACTGCCAGAGCAGCCGGTGCTTCTGGCGGAAAAATGAGTTCAGGGGACACTTTGTATTATGATCTTTCTGCGATTAAAGATCGAGGAGGAGCATTCAACCATTTAATAGAAGATGGTCGATTTAATGGACACCAGGGTTCTATACCGGAGAGTGGCATTTTTTCAGTAACCTTTACTAAGGAAGTTAATTTAAGTGATCCTTATTTAGCTATTTTTAAGTGGGAAAAAGCCGGCTGGTATCAAGTAAATTCAACAGCCCCTGCTGATGGTCAAAATATGGTTATCGTTGCATCAGATGGTAAATCCTTTACTTGGGGTACATATGGCGGATCTTCCGGCGGAGATACCGGCGGAGATACCGGCGGAGATACCCCCACAACAAAATACTATATCGGCGGTCGTTTTAAGACATCAACAGTTAACACATATGCAGGTGACGGTGATTGGGACGCTAATTCAACCAATATTCCTTTTGTCACAACCGGAACAACCGGTGTATATAAGGTTGAAACAGGACTTACTGTTGCCGACCTTTCCGATTCATTTAACAGTCGTCAGCATTATTTCTTAATCAGTCAGAAGAACGGTGATACTTTCACATATTATGCTGATAGCAGCAACAGTAAACTCTTTCATGATTTCCAAAATAAACTTGGAGCAAGCAATGCCATTTCACTTACCCAGCTTGATAATACAGAAGAAGGAAAACTTATAAAATTCAACGATACTGCTTCCACATCAACCGATTTAGTAACAATTTGGCTTGATACTACAAATGGAATGAAGCTGTATTATACCACAGATGGCGGTTCATCCCCCACTACGACAAATAAATCCGAGTGGATTGCTGCACAGAGCGACGGTCTGTTTATTGACGCAAATCCCTCAGCAGAAGCTGATGCTGACTTTTCAACA
Source organism: uncultured Ruminococcus sp. (assembly GCA_945607165.1). Lineage (GTDB taxonomy): Bacteria > Bacillota > Clostridia > Oscillospirales > Acutalibacteraceae > Ruminococcoides. The sequence goes on from CALYYZ010000015.1 coordinate 13,840, forward strand.
CTCATTAAGTGGAACAATAAGTTTTCCGGTAATTCCGGAAAAACTCAGTCTGACGGCAACTACAGATTCTATGTTCCTAAGAATGTAGCTCTGTCAACAGCTAAGGTTTACAATGCATTCAGCTCTGATGTAAAACTTAATAATGTTACAATCCCGTCAAAAGGTTCTGCTCAGATTAGCCTTACATCCGGAACTACCTACTCTACAGAAAAGGGCAGCGTAAAGGTAATGCAGGGCTCAACTGACGCTATGTTCTTCTATACAACAAAGGATGGAGTCAGATACGATCTTCCTACTGTTATAGATGCAGGTAAATACCCAACAAAAGGTAGCGTTTCGACTAACGGCGGCACCTGCACCACAATGAGGAATGACACTGCAACTCCCGCCTTTACAAGCTCTATGGCTCTTTCCAGCGTAAAGGGAAGAGGTAACTCCTCTTGGGAAGCAAGCTCACAGATTTTCGGTAAGTATGCCTTCAATATGAAACTGAAGTCAGCAACAGACCTTCTTGGTATGTCCTCTTCTAAGAGCTATTGCCTGCTTGCTAATAATGTGGACGAGGCAATGCTTCGTAATGCTTTCACCTACAGCTTAGCCGCTGCTATCGGCCTTTATGACTCACCCGAATTCCGCTTTGTTGATATCTATGACAATGGTGAATACTTAGGTCAATACCTCGTTACTGAAAAGGTTGATGTTGGCAAGGATAAGCTCATTAATAATACGAGCATTGAAAAAATAAACGAAGATGCCGTTACAGCAGCCGGAATTAAATTAGATGAAACAAAAAAATCAGGTACATATTCCTTTAAAAAATCTAATGGTGATACTGTAAATCCTCAGATGCAGTATTGCGAAGTAGGAGCAGATCCCGATTTTGATACAGGTACATTCCTTCTTGAATTTGAGCTTGAAGAAAGATACACAGCCGAAGCTTCTTGGTTTATTTCTCCGGAAGGTCAGCATGTTGTAGTTAAGAGTCCTGAGTTTGCAACAAAGCGTCAGGTTGAATACATTGCACAAAAGTTTGCTGCAATGGAGGAAATTGCTTATAATGCATCCTCAGAGCTTTCTTCACTTTTCGGTCACATAGACCTCGATTCCTTTGCTCGTATGTATTTGATTCAGGAACTTTCTGCAAACCTTGACTCAGCTGCAACAAGCTATTATCTCACCTTTGATTGTGCTAAAGGTTCTGACGCTCGCTTTGTAGCCTCACCTGTTTGGGACTACGACTGGGCATTTGGTCAGTATCAAACTGATAATCTATATCGTAAGAAAGCTGATAAAAATGGTGATGCTCTGAATTCTCACGATCCTGAGGCTTGGTTTGCAAAAAATAAGGCTATGGGAGGAGGAAAAGCAACAGGCAAATACAGTCTTCAGTCTGCACTTGCTAACCACTCTAAATTCCAGTCGGTAATCAAAAAGGTTTGGAACGGTTCTTCCGATCAGAACGGCTTCTATAAAATTGTTCAGACCTACTATAATAACAATGGTCAGCTTGACCGGTGGAAAAATCAGATTTCTGCGTCTGTTGCAATGAACGAAGCTCGCTGGGGCTTTATCGCTTCAGACCCGGCTACCGAATGGGGTTCAGTAGATAATGCAGATACTTTTGACGCAAATGTAAACTATCTTAAAACTACTTGGACCTCGACAAGAGCTTCATGGCTTAATACAGAGATTAATAAGTTTACAGACTATTCACAGATTTCTTCTCCTGTTCTTCAGGTATTCAACGGTACCTCTGAGCTTACCTCAGGTTCATCAATAGACCCCAATACTGCTCTTACATTTAAGGCTTCTACAAAAGAAAGCTTTGTAACCTATGAGCTTTACGACGGCACTACAATGATTGGCAGCAATACAACAGGTGAATTTACTCATACTCCGACTACCTCGGGAGTACATAGATATTCTGTTAAGACTGTTTACAATTCAACGGATAGTAAAGAATCAACACCTGTAAATATTTCTCTGCTCAGCTCAGAATTGTCTGTATCGCTCAGATCTTCAAAATCAACTGCTGTTATAGGTGAGTCGATAACACTTACAGCTGATGTTACTCCTGCCGAGGGAACATATAATTACACCTACTATTCCTGTGACGCTGACGGAAATAACACAACGGTTATAAGTAGCTCATCAAATAAATCATCTGTTTCAGTAACTGTTCCTAATGCAGGTGCTAATTACTACATCGTTTCTGTAACAAACGGAACTTCAACTGTTACTTCTAATGTAGTAACAGTTACAGCTACTGCTTCAACAGGCGAGCATACAATCACCGTTAATTTCAAGGGAGTGAAGTCAGCACTCTACACTCCCACACTTTATCTGAACGGTGCTTCTGTTGCTCCTATGACCGTAGGCACAGAACTTGGACACTCCTTCTCAAACACAACTAAGTTCTGTTGGTACACAGCAACGATCAAAGTTGATTCAAGTAAGGATAACACTATTTCGTTTAAAAACTCCCGTGTCGGAATTGATTGCTCAATTACAGATAGATTTAATAATGTAACCTATTACCTTGCTGCAAAGGATATGATTGCAGATAAGAATGTTATTGATTTATCAGGTGAAGAAGAGTATATCCGCAACTTCTATCATACAGCAAGAAATTTGGTTTATTCTGCTGACGGTCAATATGACAGAACACTCGGCTACACTAACATCGACGGAACCTCTCACAGAATGGGTGAGTGGATTGATCAAAACAACCGCGGTGTTGTAAGCGTTAAATCTGCAACTCTTGCTCAGATGACAGCAGCCGGAATTGCAAAACCTGATTATGTTCAGACTTGCTTGCTTGATACTAATATGGATAAATC
>CALYYZ010000016.1 GCA_945607165.1 uncultured Ruminococcus sp.
GTCTGCGAGGCTTTTACTTCTCAGCTTGTGTCAATTTGGTTTGTAATCGGTTCGGTTTGCGCCGCTGTATCCTCAATATTCTTTAAGGATAACATTCTGATACAGTCTCTTGTTTTTCTTGTGGTGTCTCTTGTTGCCTTAATTGTAACAAGACCTCTTGTTGCAAGATTCAAGGCAAAAAAGCAGATTACCAGCACCAACGCTGACAGAGTGATCGGTAAAACGGGAGTTTTACTTTCTGACATATCCGATGTGCTGTCTGTGGGTCAGGTCAAGGTTGACGGCGAGATATGGTCTGCTAAAACGGAAAATAACAACTTAAAAGCCGGTGATAAGGTCAGAGTGCTTGCCATTGAGGGAGTAAAACTGATTGTTAAAGCCGAAAATAATTAATATTCTAATCAATAATTGACAGGTGATTTAAATGGAAGCATATATAGGACTTATAGTGGTTGCTGCTATTATCTTTATTCTGATTTTGATAATTATAAGTAATGTAAAAATAGTACCGCAGGCACACGCATATGTTATTGAAAGACTTGGTACTTTTTATGCAACATGGGGAACCGGAATTCATATTAAGATTCCCTTTATCGACAAAATTTCAAAGAAGGTTTCGCTCAAGGAGCAGGTTGTTGACTTTCCGCCTCAGCCTGTAATTACACGAGATAATGTTACAATGCAGATTGACACGGTTGTGTATTTTGAGATTACCGACCCTAAGCTTTATTGCTATGGTGTTGAAAGACCGTTAAGTGCAATCGAGAACCTTACAGCTACAACTCTGCGTAATATTATCGGTGACCTTGAGCTTGATAACACCCTCACATCCCGTGATACCATAAATGACAAGATAAGAATTATTCTTGACGAAGCAACAGATGCTTGGGGAATAAAGGTAATTCGTGTTGAGCTTAAAAATATTTTGCCTCCCCGAGAGATACAAGATGCAATGGAAAAGCAGATGAAGGCAGAGCGTGAGCGCCGAGCAAGAATTCTTGATGCAGAGGGAGAAAAACGCAGTCAGATTCTTGTTGCCGAGGGTATGAAGGAGTCTGCTATTCTAAAGGCTGACGCCGTAAAGGAGCAGAAAATCCGTGAAGCTCAGGGTGAGGCAGAGGCTATTCTGACTGTTCAAAAGGCAAATGCCGATGCACTCAGAATGTTGAACGAAGCTGCCCCAAATGACAAGATTATTCAGTTGAAATCACTTGAGGCTTTTGCAAAGGCTGCAGACGGAAAGGCTACTAAGATTATTATACCGTCAGATATTCAAGGACTTGCGGGAAATGTAACTGCAATCAGAGAGATTTGGAATGACGATACGCAAAAATCATAGAATTTTGGGCGCAGTATGTAATGCTGCGCCTGATTTTAGTGTAACAGGGGAAAAATATGTTTATTGATTTAGTGTGGTATTTTATCATCATTTCTTTTTTAGGTTGGGTTTTCTGTGAAATCAGAGGTTTGCTTTCCGAAAAAAAGCTTTATTATGAAGGATTTATGGCTACTCCGTTTTGCCCGATTTACGGTGTAGGTTCTGTGTTGTGCTATGTCTTAATGAATCCATTTTCCGAAAATATATACATACTTATTTTCGGAAGCACGGTTTTACTTTCGTTATTTACAGTATTATTTGGAGTAATATCGGAAAAACTTTTAGGCTTTAAGCTTTGGGATTTTACAGATTTAAAATTTAATATTGGCAGCTATATTACTGTTCCTTTTGTTTTGCTTCTGGGCGCTGTAGGAGCTATAGTTGTCAGAGGAATTATTCCGGTTATTAATTCATTTATTTCCTATATAGATCCAACAGTTAGCTTGATCATATCGCTTTCAACTTTAGGTGTGATACTAATTGATTATGTGCTGTCATTAACAGTTACAATAAAACTGATACATAAAATAAAGCATCTTAATAAAATTTCGTTAGTAATGGACAGTGATGTTTCGGTCGAAAGATTAAAAGAATTTGAAGCAAACTACAACCGAGTTTTCACAGACAGCATTATAAGACGGCATCTGATTAATTCTTTTCCCGAGCTTAAAAAGACCTCAATGGTAAAGCAAATAACCGATAAGCTTGAAGAAATCAAGACTGATAATATGAAGGAATACACTCAATCTTTTTCTTCAAATGAGGAAAAGCCCTTTGCCTTCGGAATCTGTTTTACAAAGCTTTTCTATCTTTTCGTTATCGGATCTTTTCTTGGTACTATCTTTGAAACTGTTTGGGCCTTGTTTGCCGAGGGCCATTTTGAGCTTAGAGTCGGAATGGTATACGGTCCGTTTATCCCCGTTTACGGAGGAGGAGCTTGTTTTCTAACTATTGCTCTGTATAAGCTTTACAAGCTGAGTGATACTTTGATTTTTCTTATAAGTGCCGTAGTCGGAGCCGGATTTGAATATTTTTGTTCATGGTTTCAGGAAACAATGTTTGGCACAGTGTCATGGGACTACAGTGATACACCGTTTAATCTTGACGGCAGAACTAATCTTATGTATGCACTCATATGGGGCTTGTTGGGCCTTGTTTGGGTAAGGTATCTGTATCCCCTTGCCGCAAAACTTATTGAAAAAATCCCCAAGAGAACGGGAGTAATTATAACCGCTTTTTTGCTTCTGTTTATGATTTACAATTCGGCTATTTCAATATATGCCACACAGCGTTGGACAAATAGAAGCGACGGAGTACCTGCTCAGAACCGTTTTGAAGAATATCTTGATCGCTCGTTTGACGATAAACGCATGGAAATGCTTTTTCCTCATATGAAAGATGTTGAGACTACAGGAGTAACATCTGAAGGGATAATTAAAATTGATTCAGAAAAGAATAAGTAAATTAAGGAAATATTGAAACAAACATAAATAATACAATCTGAAAAATGATATTTACTTTATATCAGGAATTAGTGTTAGTGCGTCATCTTCTTTTTGTATCAGTTGTTTTATAAAATAATTCCCCTATGCTATTGAAATTCGACTGATTATTTAATATAATTAACCTGATATATTTTTAATGGGAGGAGTATCAAATGAAAAAAGTTGCAATAATAATGGGTTCAGACAGCGATTTTCCCATAGTGTCAAAGGCTGTTAAAAAACTACAGGAGTTTGGTGTTGAATACGAGGTGCATGTAATGAGTGCCCACAGAACTCCCGATGCTGCAATCAAGTTTTCTGCTGAAGCAAAGCAAAACGGCTTTGGCGTAATTATTGCGGCTGCAGGTATGGCGGCTCATCTTGCCGGTGTTCTTGCTGCAAAAACAACCCTTCCTGTTATAGGAATCCCCTGCAAGTCGGCGCAGCTTGACGGAATGGACGCACTTCTTGCAACGGTAATGATGCCTACCGGTATTCCCGTGGCAACCGTAGCAGTTGACGGTGCGGCAAATGCAGCAATTCTCGCTGTTGAGATTCTTGCTCTTTGTGATGAAGAGCTGGCTCAAAAGCTTGAAAAAATGAAGAAAGATATGGAGAATGGCGTTGCAGAAAAAGATAAAGCAATGCAGATTAGGGTGGCAGAACTTTGATGCAAAAATATGTTGATATAGATTCAAAACTCGATAAGTTTAACGATGAATGTGGAGTATTCGGCATATTCAGAAATGACGAGGATCTTGACTCCGTTGAAATTACCTATGATGCGCTCTACGGACTTCAGCACAGGGGACAGGAGAGTGCCGGTATTACCGTTAACTGTGGGGGTAGCTTTTCGACAGTTAAAGAGACGGGCATTGTTTCCGAAGTGTTTAACGAAAAAAACCTTTCCACCCTTGGAAACGGCAGGATTGCCGTAGGCCATGTCAGATACACCTCGAGTAAGAGTCTTGACAGAGCTTCAAATCAACCCTTGGTGATCAGATATCGAGAGGGTTCAATAGCTATTGCGAGCAACGGTTCAATTACTAATTTTTGTGAACTGAGAAAAGAGCTTGAAAGCGGCGGATCTATTTTTCAGTCGAATTCCGACGCCGAGCTTATGGCTTATATCATTGCCTTTGAAAGATGTTTTACTGACAGCCTTGAAAACGCCGTAATAAAGGCTATGAACCGTCTAAAAGGTGCCTATTCAACTGTAATATGCGGACCGTCAAGACTCATTGGGTTTCGTGACCGTCACGGATTCAGACCTCTGTGCATCGGAAAAATAAAAAACAGCTATGTGATCAGTTCTGAAAGCTGTGTAATAGACAGTCTCGGAGGGGAGTTTATTCGAGATATACTTCCGGGTGAGATGGTAGTCATTGATGATGAGGGACTGCACAGTTATACCGACAATATCGGAAGCGGCAAAACCTCCTTTTGCCTTTTTGAATATGTGTATATTGCAAGACCGGACAGCGTTATTAACGGAGTGAGTGTACACAGCGCGAGAATAAAGGCTGGCGAACTGCTCTTCAAAGAATACCCCATTGATGCTGATATGGTTTGCGGAGTGCCTGATTCGGGATTTGTAATGGCTGAAGGATATGCTAAGGCTTCGGGAATCCCCTTTGGTATGGGATTTGTAAAAAATAAATACATAGGTAGAACCATAGCCAAGGGAAAGGATAAAATGCACCGCTTGCTTCAGACAAGACTTACGGCTTTAAAATCGAATGTTGAGGGCAAAAGAGTTGTGGTTATTGATGATTCCATTGTGAGGGGAGAAACCTCTAAGCATATTGTAAGACTTCTCAGAGAAGCCGGTGCTGTTGAGGTTCATATGCTTATCAGCTCACCTCCCTTCATTTACCCTTGCTATTTTGGAGTAGATATTTCAGACAAGAGCAGCCTTATTGCTAACAGAATGACCACCGAGGAAATTTGCAGGGAAATAGGCGCCGACTCTCTTGGATATCTGAGCATTGACAGTGTACATAAAATTGCTGAAAATGCAAATGTCGGTTTGTGTGACGGATGCTACAGCGGTCTTTACGGTGCAAAGATACCCGACAAGATATTTTTTGATAAATATGCACGCAAAATAAAAAATAAAACTTAACGGAGGATAACAATGAACAGCTTTTCAGAAAGTTACAAGGCAGCAGGTGTTGATGTTACAGCAGGATATAAGTCTGTTGAACTTATGAAAAAATATGTTGCACGCACAAAAACAGACGGAGTTGTATCAGGTATCGGAGGCTTCGGAGGTTTATTTGCCCCCGATTTCAATGGGATGGAGGAACCGGTTCTTGTCAGCGGAACCGACGGTGTCGGAACAAAAATCAAACTCGCTTTTTTGCTTGATAAGCACGACACTATCGGTATTGACGCTGTTGCTATGTGCGTAAACGATGTTATTTGCTGCGGAGCAAAGCCGTTGTTTTTCCTTGACTATATAGCAATAGGAAAGAATGTGCCTGAAAAGGTAGCGGAGATTGTTTCCGGTATCGCAGAGGGCTGTGTTCAATCCGGCTGTGCGCTTATCGGCGGTGAAACCGCTGAGCATCCCGGACTTATGCCTGTTGATGAATATGATGTTGCAGGCTTCAGCGTTGGTATTGCAGATAAATCAAAGATTATTGACGGTTCAAAGCTTAAGGCAGGGGACATACTTATAGGACTTCGTTCCACAGGTGTCCATTCTAATGGATTTTCACTTGTAAGAAAAATATTTGATATAAACGAAGAAACAATAAATGCTGTTTATCCAGAGCTTGACAAGCCTCTCGGAGAAGCTTTGCTTACTCCGACAAGAATTTATGTTAAGCCTATTCTTGCTTTGATAGATGAGGTTGAGGTCAAGGCTCTTTCGCATATTACCGGAGGAGGATTTTACGAGAATATTCCGAGAATGCTTAAAGATGGCTTGACTGCAAAGATTAAAAAGGATAGTATTCCCATACTTCCTATATTTAATCTTATGCAGAGAGTGGGAAATATTTCTGAGCACGATATGTTTAACACCTTTAATATGGGTGTTGGAATGATAGCTGCTGTTTCAAAAAATGAGGCTGACAAGGCTCTTGAGATATTAAAGCAAAACGGAGAAGACGCAGTAGTCCTGGGTGAAGTAATTGAAGGCAATGAGGGAGTAGTATTTGAATGATGAAAAACATTGCAGTATTGGTTTCCGGAGGCGGAACTAATCTTCAGGCTCTCATTGACGCACAAAACAGGGGAGAAATAAAAAACGGAAGAATTTCCTGCGTTGTTTCTTCAAATCCTGACGCTTATGCGCTGACCCGTGCCGAGAATAACAATATTCCCACTGAGGTTATAAGAAGAAAGGATTATGACAGCCTTAGCTCTTATGACAAGGCACTTACAGAGCTTATAAAAAGCCGACACATTGACCTTGTGGTGCTCGCCGGATTTATGACTATTCTCGGAAACGGTTTCATTTCAAATTTTGAAAACCGCATAATAAATATTCATCCTTCCTTAATTCCGTCCTTTTGCGGCGAGGGATTTTACGGGCTTCGTGTACATGAAAAGGTGCTTGAAAGAGGTGTAAAAGTTACGGGAGCTACTGCACATTTTGTTAATGAGATATGTGACGGCGGACCGATAATTTTGCAGAAGGCAGTAAGTATTTATAGCGGAGATACACCTGAAGTTTTACAGAAAAGGGTTATGGAACAGGCTGAATGGAAAATCTTACCTCAGGCAGTTTCGCTTTTTTGTGAGGATAAAATTATAGTTAACGGCAATATAACTCAAATACTTGACTAATCGGAGGTTTATTATGAAAGCAGTATCTTTATTTAATGACATTGCTTCGACTACATATCCCGGAAGAGGTATTGTAATCGGAAGAAATGCCGACGGCGACAAGGCTGTAATTGCCTACTTCATTATGGGCAGAAGTGAAAACAGTCGCAACAGAGTGTTTACCGAAACAGAAGACGGTATCAAGACAGAAGCGTTTGATCCTTCTAAGCTTGTTGATCCTTCCCTTATTATTTATTCACCGGTAAGAACACTCGGTAACAAAACCATTGTTACAAACGGTGACCAGACTGATACAATTTATGAGCTTATGAATCAGCAGCAGACCTTTGAACAGGCACTGCGTACCCGTGAGTTTGAGCCGGACGGTCCTAACTATACACCCCGTATTTCAGGTATTGTAAAGTGCAGCGACGGAAAGATGAACTATGCGATGTCTATATTGAAGAGCGCAGACGGCAATCCCGATTGCTGCGAAAGATATACCTTTACCTATGACGCTCCCCTTGCCGGTGTTGGCAGGTTTATACATACCTATATGAGCGACGGCAATCCGCTTCCGTCTTTTGAAGGTGAACCGGTGCTTGTTGAAATCGGAAATGACGACATAGATACCTTTGCCCAAAAGATTTGGGATTCGCTGAACGAAGACAACAAGGTTTCTCTGTTCGTCCGTTACATAGATATTGAAACAAATACGGCTCAGTCCAGAATTATCAACAAGAATAAATAATTTCGGAAAGGACAATCAAAATGAAAGAACTCGAACTAAAATACGGTTGTAATCCAAACCAGAAGCCTTCAAGGATATTTATTAATCAAGGCGAGCTTCCCTTAGAGGTGCTCAATGGCAAGCCCGGATACATCAATTTTTTGGACGCTTTTAATTCCTGGCAGCTTGTCAGAGAACTTAAAGCAGCAACGGGACTTCCTGCCGCTGCATCGTTTAAGCATGTTAGTCCGGCAGGCGCTGCTGTTGCTACTGAGCTTTCCGATACTCTGAAAAAGATTTATTTTGTAGATGATTTAGAGCTTTCTCCAATAGCCTCTGCTTATGCGATGGCTCGAGGAGCAGACAGAATGTCATCATACGGAGATTGGGTTGCACTTTCGGATACCTGTGATGTTCAGACTGCAAAGCTTCTTCAAAGAGAGGTATCGGACGGAATAATTGCGCCCGATTATACTCCGGAGGCTTTAGAGGTTCTCAAAACAAAGCGTAAGGGTACATATAATGTTGTGAAAATTGATCCAAACTATGTACCTGCTCCCATTGAGCATAAGGATGTATTCGGAATAACCTTTGAGCAGGGCAGAAACGAGCTTAAGATTGACGAAGCTATGCTTATGCAAAACATAGTAACCGATAATAAAGAGCTTACAGAGGAAGCAAAGCGTGATCTTCTTATCGCACTTATTACCCTAAAATACACTCAGTCAAATTCCGTTTGCTATACAAAGGGCGGTCAGGCAATCGGTGTAGGTGCCGGTCAGCAGTCCAGAATACACTGCACAAGGCTTGCAGGAAACAAAGCCGATATTTGGTATCTCAGACAGCATCCGAAGGTAATGGGACTTCCTTTTGTTGATAACATAAGACGCCCCGACAGAGATAACACCATTGATGTTTATATTTCCGATGACTATGAAGATGTGCTCGCAGACGGTGTTTGGGAGCAGTTCTTTAAGACCAAACCGGAGCCTCTCACAAGAGAAGAAAAGAAGGCATGGCTTGAAACTTTCAGCGGTGTTTCACTTGGCTCGGATGCATTTTTCCCGTTTGGTGATAATATTGAAAGAGCAAAGCGTTCGGGTGTTCAGTATGTTGCTCAACCCGGTGGATCAATCCGTGATGATAATGTAATAGAAACCTGTAACAAGTATAATATGACTATGTCTTTTACCGGCATCAGACTCTTCCATCATTAATCGGAGGGATATATGAAAATATTGATGATTGGCTCGGGCGGCAGAGAACATGCACTAATAAAGAAGCTGCTTGAAAGCCCTAAATGTGAAAAGCTGTACTGTGCTCCCGGCAACGGAGGAATATCAAGAGATGCCGAGATTGTTAATATAGGCGTTATGGACAAGAAGGGTATGGTTGAGTTTGCAAAAGAAAAAGCAATAGACCTTGCTTTTGTTGCACCCGATGATCCGCTTGCAGACGGAATGGTAGACGCCTTTAACGAAGCAGGAATTCGTGCTTTCGGACCAACAGCCTCTGCTGCTATTATTGAGGCTTCAAAGGTGTTCTCAAAAAACCTTATGAAAAAATACGGTATTCCAACTGCAAAATATGAGGTTTTCAGTGATGCAAAAAAGGCAATAGAATACATAACCTCCGAGAATGTTGCTCCCGTAGTAGTTAAGGCTGACGGTCTTGCTCTCGGCAAGGGAGTAATCATTGCCCAATCTGTTGATGAAGCTGTAAAGGCTGTAAAGTCGATTATGGAGGATAAGCAGTTCGGTGATTCCGGAAATAATGTTGTAATTGAGGAATTTCTGACAGGTCCTGAGGTCTCGGTTCTTGCATTTACTGACGGTAATTGCGTTAAGCCTATGGTTAGTTCAAAAGATCACAAAAGAGCTTATGATAATGATGAAGGGCTTAACACAGGAGGAATGGGTACCATAAGTCCTAACCCGTATTACACCGATGAAATTGCCGATGTTTGTATGAAGACAATCTTTAATCCAACCATTGAGGCAATGAACAAAGAAGGCAGACCTTTCAAAGGTTGTCTTTACTTTGGTTTGATGATTACACCGGACGGACCGAAGGTTATAGAATACAATGCGAGATTCGGTGACCCCGAGGCTCAGGTAGTGCTTCCCAGACTTAAAACAGATTTAGTAGATATATGTGAAGCTGTAATAGATGAAAAACTTTCCGATCTTGATATCGAATGGTACGATGGTGCAGCTGCCTGTGTTGTAATGGCAAGCGGCGGATATCCGGTTTCATATAAAAAGGGAATAGAAATGTTTGGCCTAAATGATGACGGCGGTGTAGACGATGCAATCGTTTATCATGCGGGCACAAAGTACGAAAACGGCAGATTCTATACTAACGGTGGAAGAGTATTAGGTGTTACAGCCAAAGCAGATACACTTGAAGAAGCTTTAAAAAAGGCATATATTGCTGTAGATAAAATCAAATTTGAAGGAGCTCATTTCCGCAAGGATATCGGCAGAATAAAATAGTTTTGTGAAAAGAATTACGCTGTATCTCCATAAGGGATACAGCGTCAACCGTTTAAAGAGATAAAAACAGTTTGAGCTACTCTCAGATATATCATCAAAAGATTTTTATCAAAAATTAGAATATTTTTTTGCAAAGGTAAATCTCTCCTATAAGATATACAATACCTGCTGTCAGCAGAAGAGTTTTGACCTGAAGCAGACCGCTCATTATAATTATTATTGCACTTACTAAAGTTATTGCGTATGCTGTAGCTTTTTTTGATTCTGTTTTAAAGAACATTATCCATAAGACTATGTATATTAGGCAAAGGACAGTGGTTGAGATAAGCCAAAAAGTACGCATATATTCTGAAGTGAAACCCTCTTCAAGAACACCTATATTTACAAACATAAGGAAAGCACTGCAATATTTACCTGTTCGTTCAATATAAAACATTCCTCTGTTTTCTATTACACTAAGATCATAGCTTTGTGTTTTTATAAAAGCAATATGAGGAACAATTAATATTATGGTAAATATAAGACCGTATATGTTTATTACATCAAAAATATTCATAATTTTTCCCCGAACAATATTTATTTCTGTAATTCTACCATACAACAGAATTATTATCAATATTTATCTAAGAAAACACTGAATAAATCACATCATAAAAATTTTTGCACATCTTGCTTGCATATTTTCCGTTAGCCTGCCCAAAAAGTCCTCGTAATGCGTCGTCAGCATTTCTGCGGTTTATTAGTCCAATCTGACAGCGCAATACGAACAAACTAATTAATCAGTATTTCCCTAATATATATTACAATTTTGTAGTTGCATTTTTATTCTGAATACTGTACTATAGTATTAATTATTCAAAAAGGGGTAAAGGCTTTGAACAAGAAAAAGTTTAGAATCAGTGGTGGCTTGATTTTCAATTTAATAGTTTTTGCCATGTCGATCTACTTGATATTATACTTTTTTATGTCGGAAGATGGATTGATTGATCTGATTTCACAGCCAAATAGCTTTAATGTTTTGTGGATAATAGTGGCATTTTTAGTTTACCTGATGAATACATTTGTGGATTCCTTAGTGACAATGCTGTTCATAAGGACAAAGTACAAGCATTTTTCTTTTTTTGAGTCTATGAAGGTTGCGTTTGTCGGTGTTTTCTTCTCAGCTATTACGCCATCCAGTACAGGCGGTCAGCCTATGCAGCTGTTCCTTATGGCAAAGAAAAATATCGCAGTTGGTTTTGGCTCAGCCTGTATGACGCAAAAGTTCATTGTATACCAGATTGTTACAGCTTTGTTCAGCGTTTTTGCGGTAATATATAAGTTTGATTATTTTAAAAGTGCATTCAGTAGCTTTTGGTCAACTTTATTAATTATTTGCGGTTTTTGTATGCAAATGATTGTAACCGGTTTTTTTCTTCTTGTTTCTTTTTCTCCTAAAATCACACTTAAGCTTATATCGTTAATTTCAAAGATTATGCATAAGCTTAGTTTTATCAAGAATCCTGAAGCAAAGATTGAACGGCTCAAAAAAGAGGTAAATATGTTCCACAATGGTAACAAAGAGCTTTACAAGCATAAAAAACTTTTAGCGGTTACATATTTTCTTGTACTGATTCAGGTTGTATTGATTCTTTCTGCTCCGTATTTTATTTACCTTTCATTTGATATGCCGAATATCGCTGCACAAAACTCCGCACCAGTCGGTACATTCATAGATTTTATTTGTATTCAGTCATTTGTGCTATTTACTTCAAATCTTGTTCCGCTTCCCGGTGCTTCCGGAGGTGCTGAACTCGCATTTACATTGTATTTCAGACAATTTTTTGTTGTCGGTGCAGTAAACAAAATTAAGCCCGCTATACTTCTTTGGAGACTTGTCACATATTACGGCTCCATTGTTGTGTCAGCGCCATTCTCTTGTTACACTAAGGACAGAAGAAAGGTTAATGAACTAAAGGAGGACTTTGGAAAATAGAAAATATTAAAGCTCGTTTCTAAATGATCTAAATTGTTTTTTAAAATTTTGATCTAAGGAAACACTGAATAAATCACACTTAAAAGCTGTTTGTACATCTTGCCGGCATTTTCCGCCGGTCTGCCCAAAAAATCCTCGTAATGCGTCAGCATTACTGCGGTTTGTTTGTGCAACCTGACAAAAATCTGACGGCACAATATGCACAAACGATTTAATCAGAGTTTCCCTAATTTGCTTATTTTTCTGATTGTATCATAATTTACAATCTTTTTTGCCTCATTGTGCAATAATAAATTCGTATATATTTATTCAAAAAGGAGAAATATAAATGTCAGATTATAGAATTACTCTTTTGAAGGGAGACGGAATCGGTCCTGAAATTGTCAATCAAGCAGTTAAGGTGCTTGATAAGGCAGGCGAGAGGTTTGGATTCACTGTAGAATACGACGAGGCTCTTTTGGGCGGATGTGCTATAGATGCCACCGGTGTTCCCCTTCCAAAGGAAACAGTAGAGAAGTGCAAGGCGTCGGATAGTGTAATTCTCGGAGCAGTAGGTGGACCAAAATGGGATTCTCAGCCCGGTAACAATCGTCCCGAGGCAGGTCTGCTCGGCATTAGAGGAGCTTTGGGACTTTTTGCGAATTTGCGCCCTTCTGTAATTTTCGGACCCTTAAGCAGTGCTTCTCCCATTAAGGATGAAATTATCGGAGGAAAGCTTGATGTTATGATTGTTCGAGAGCTTACCGGCGGTATTTATTTTGGTGAAAGAGGTAGAAAGGAAGTAAACGGTATTCCTGCTGCTTATGACACCGAAATGTATTCAACATTAGAGGTTGAGAGAATAGCAAGGGTTGCCTTTGACCTTGCTATGAAGAGAAATAAGAAATTAACAAGCGTTGATAAAGCTAATGTTTTGGAATCTTCAAGGCTCTGGAGAGAAACAATAATTAAGATTTCTGAAGAATACCCCGAAGTTGAGCTCAATCATATGTATGTTGATAACTGTGCAATGCAGCTTGTAAGAAATCCCCGTCAATTTGATGTTATAGTAACCTCTAATATTTTCGGTGATATTCTGTCTGATGAGGCTTCAATGATTGCCGGCTCAATAGGTATGCTGGCTTCGGCAAGTCTTTCAGACGGAAAATTCGGCCTATACGAGCCTATTCATGGCTCTGCACCGGACATAGCCGGAAAAGGAATTGCAAATCCGCTTGCAACCATACTCTCTGTATCTATGATGCTCCGTTATTCCTTTGATCGCAGTGAGGCTGCCGATGCTATTGAGTCGGCTGTTGCAAAGGTGCTTGAAACACACCGTACTCCGGATATATATGAGGAAGGTATGACCAGGGTTTCCTGTGAAGAAATGGGAGATCTTGTGTGCAGTTTCCTGTGAAAATGACTTTTTTTGATATGCACACTCACCTTCTGCCTGATTTTGATGACGGAGCAGAATCGATAGATAAGACGCTTGAATTAATTGATTGCCTAAAAGAGCAGGGGGTTTACAATATTTGCTTCACTCCTCATTTTTATTCAAATGAAATGAGTGCAGAAAAATTTCTGAGCAAGAGAAGTGAAGCGTTTGAAAGGTTTTTGCCTTACAAGCCTCAGGATGTAAATATTGTACTTGGGGCAGAGGTGTATGTATCCAAATACTTGCTTGGTAATGATGATTTATCCGGCATTACTTATGGTAATTCTCGATATATTCTTACGGAGTTTGCTTATGGAAGTGAGTTTTCCGAGCATACGATGCAAAGACTTTATAGTTTAATTGAGAATTATGGTTTGATACCTGTAATTCCGCATATTGAGCGTTATGTAAATGCTATGTCAAATATATCTATTATTTACGAGTTAAAGAATATGGGAGTTTTGATACAGTCTAATACCTTAAGTTACGCTAAAAAATCACCGTTTTTCAGACGGAAAAAGCTACTTAAACTAATTGATCTTGGATTGATTGATATTTTGGGTACAGATGTTCATTCATTCACTCACAATTCTCCCAAATCATTTTCCCAGGCGATAGATTGCATTACTGAAAAATGCGGAACAAAAGCGGTAAATCGACTTATGCAAAACGCTGAAAAGATTTTTAATGCAGCAATATCATAACTGAATAACAAAACAAAAACGCAGTGGAAAAATCATTTCACTGCGTTTTTTTATGATTAATCAGTAAAATAAACAGGTGCTTGACAACAGACAAGCACCCGTTATGGAGCTGAAGAAGGGACTTGAACCCTCGACCTACTGATTACGAATCAGTTGCGCTACCATCTGCGCTACTCCAGCATTACACTCATATATTATATATCATAATTTGAAATTTTTCAATACCTAAGAGAATATATTTCATATATTATACTAAACTACTTATAGAATAATAACACCTGCTGCTGTGAAGAATAATAACAATAAGACTAAATGTTGTATATTGTTGTATAATTATGTTGCTTATCGTTGGAAATCATTATTTCAAGAGGTGTTTTTTATGCCAAAAAGGAAATGCAGCAGTGTAAATAAATCATTTGGACAGAATCTTATTAAATATAGAAAGCTTTGTAATTTTACTCAACAGCAGGTTGCCGACATTCTCAGCCTTAACCGTACTACCTATACTAAGTACGAAACCGGTGTATCTGAGCCAAGTTTTGAAATTCTAAAGAAGATTTGTGCAATTTATGGTGTAGATGTGAATGCTATTCTTGGCGATGATACCTACGAATCAAATCTTGCAGATTATATAATGCCCATTTATAATCTATCAAAGGAGGAGCAGGATTTAGTTGGGATCTATCGAATGTTTTCCGAAAGTGAAAAGGATACTTTCAAGGAAATAATTCATAATATGAAAGAGGAAAAAAACAGAAATTTCGAATAAATACTTTACTTTTCTTTTTATATGTGTTATTATATAGCAGTTGACCCATATCACGGAGCTTGGTTTATGCCGCTATGCGGAGTTTCACTGCCTTGTTCTGAGATATTTCCATTAATGGTTTCGGGTTTAAAATATTGAAAGGTGGAAACATAATGTTAAAAGAAGAAAAGCAGGCTATAATGGCTGAATATGCAACACACGAAGGTGATACCGGTTCTCCTGAGGTTCAGATTGCTCTTCTCACAAAGAGAATCAATGACCTTACAGAGCACCTCAAGGTTCACAAGAAGGATCACCACAGCAGAAGAGGTCTTCTCAAAATGGTTGGTCAGAGAAGAAGCCTTCTTGCTTACCTCACTAAGGTAGATATTGAGAGATACCGTTCTATCATTGCAAGACTCGGTATTCGTAAGTAATCTCGTAATTCAAGGGCAAGCGTATGCTTGCCCTATATTCGGTTATTGCGGAATTTTATCATGCTGTTTTTTAGCGGTAAAACGATTAAATATTTTCTATGTTTAATGGTTTTATTGCTAAATCAGCGTAAAATTCCGCCCGAAAATATGAAGGAAGCTAATGCTTCGGAAAGGATTTTACAATGAATAAATTTATGACTTTTGACAAGTACAGAGTGTTTGAAACCGAATTTGCCGGCAGAACTCTGAAAGTTGAAACAGGTAAAATGACACAGCTTGCTAACGGTTCTTGCCTTGTTACCTATGGCGACACAACTGTTCATGTTGCTGTAACGGCTTCTCCAAAGCCCCGTGAAGGCGTTGATTTCTTTCCGCTTTCCGTTGACTATGAAGAGAAAATGTACTCTGTAGGCAAAATTCCCGGCTCATATCTCAAAAGAGAGGGTAGACCGTCAGAAAAAGCAATATTGACAAGCCGAGTAATAGATCGTCCTATCCGTCCTCTTTTTGATAAAAGTATGAGAAATGATGTATCTATTGTTTGTACGGTAATGAGCGTAGATCCGGACTGCCAGCCTGAAATTGTAGCAATGATTGGTGCTTCGATTGCTATTTCAATATCAGATGTACCCTGGAACGGACCGATTTCCGGTTGTTCGGTAGGAATGATTGACGGTGAATTTGTAATTAACCCCACCGAGGAACAGAGAAAGGTTTCAAAAATGGCAACAACAGTTGCTTCTACAAGCTCAAGAATTGCTA
>CALYYZ010000017.1 GCA_945607165.1 uncultured Ruminococcus sp.
GGAGCGTTTTATTTTGAGTCTCTCGGTCTTGTTCCTGAATATGTCAGTGGAGTCAGAGTTTTAAAGGGCATTGAAGCAAATATTATCGACTTTAACGGTAATATAGATGTAGAACCGTCATTACAGAAATCTCTTGACTGGATAGTTGCATCAATGCATACCCTGACATTAAAGGGGAAACCGAGCGTTGATAAATGCACAGAAGCATATCTGAATGTTGCTAAAAATCCATATATTAATGTGATAGGACACAGCGGTTCTCCATATTACAAATATGATTGGGATAAGGTTATTCCTGTGTTCGCAAAAGAGGGAAAGCTTATTGAAATTAACGATTCTGCATTTAGGTATAAGAAAGACAGTCTTGAAAACTGCGTAAGCATTGCAAAGCTGTGTAAGAAGTATCGAGCAAGAATATGTGTTGATTCTGATGCTCATTTTACAGATGTGCTTGGCAGATGTACAAAAACGCTTGAAATGCTGGAGGACATTGATTTTCCGAGGGAACTTATTGTCAACACAAGCCTTGATGCTCTGAAATGTTATTTTGACGAGCATAATATATCCTATTAACGGTTATGGGAGTTAGCTATGAAAAAAACTGATGTTATTTATAATTTAGCCGAGATTCTCGGCTGTGATGCCCGTAAAGATGAGCCTATGAGTAAGCATACTACATTTAAAATAGGCGGAAATGCAGATACATATATTAAGGTTGCAAATCCAAGCAAGCTTTGTGCAATAATCAAGGAGTGCAAAAGCTCAGGTATTGACTATTTTATTTTAGGCAACGGCAGCAATCTGCTCGTAAGCGATGACGGCTATAGAGGTGTAGCTGTTCGCCTTGACGGAGAATTTCGAAGAATATCACTGATTGATGAAAATACTATTTTTTGCGGAGCCGGTGCTTCGCTTGCGTATCTTTGTAAATTTGCAAAAAAATGCTGCCTAACCGGTCTTGAATTTGCATGGGGAATACCCGGCACTGTGGGTGGTGCCGTATATATGAATGCCGGTGCGTACGGCGGTGAAATGAAAGATGTGGTCCATTGCGTAACTCATATTTCTCCGGACGGAAAGCTCGGCAGACTGGGGAGCGAAGAGCTATGCTTTGGTTATCGCACAAGTGCGTATAAATCAAACAATATGATAATTACAGGAGTCACCTTTAAGCTCAAAAAGGGCAATCCCGATGACATTCAAAGTCTTATGGACGATTATCTTTGTCGCCGCAATACCAAACAACCCTTGGAGTATCCGAGTGCCGGCAGTGTCTTTAAACGACCGGAGGGTTATTTTGCCGGTGCTTTGATTGAAGAATGTGGATTAAAAGGCAAGTGTGTTGGCGGCGCTCAGGTTTCAGAAAAACACGCCGGCTTCATAATTAACAGATCAAATGCTAAGGCTGTTGATGTAAAGCAGCTTATAAAGGAAATTCAAGATAAGGTTAAGTCAGAGAAGGGCGTCGATTTGCAGTGCGAGATAATAATGATATAGGGTGGGATTATGGAATTTATTGTAATTACAGGAATGTCCGGTGCTGGTAAAACGGGTGCTCTCAGGGTTTTTGAGGATATTGGTTATTATTGCGTAGATAATATCCCAATTTCTATGCTTGAAAGCTTTTATTCTCTTTGTAAGTCAACCTCAGATGCGATGATGAAGCGTGTGGCCGTTGTTGTTGATGTTCGCGGCAGTGAAGACCTGAATAAAATAGAGGGAACTATAGAGGATTTCAGAAAAACTCACAGCGATGTCCGTATTCTCTTTATTGACGCAAGAGAAGATTGTATTATTATCCGATATAAGGAAACTCGGCGCAAGCACCCTCTTGCGGACAGGATCTCTGACGCTTCTGTTTCAAAAGCGGTTGAATACGAAAATAATATCTTTACTCCGTTAAAGGAAATAGCGGATTATAAAATTGACACAACCTATATGTCCGATAAACAATTCCGTGAAAGAATTTTGTCGATGTTTATGGAAAACACTAATCAAAGCTTATCACTGACCTTTATGTCTTTTGGGTTTAAGCACGGTGCTCCGCTTGAGGCTGATTTAGTATTCGATGTGCGCTGTTTGCCAAATCCGTTTTATATTCCGCACCTTAAGCCCTTGACAGGGCTTGACAAAGCTGTTCGTGATTATGTTCTTGACAGTGATGAAACAATGGGATATTTAAAGCGCACGCTTGAGCTACTTGATTTTTCTGTTCCTCTATATCTCAAGGAGGGTAAAAGCGAGCTTGTTATTGCCATAGGCTGCACCGGCGGCAAACACAGGAGTGTTACAGTTGCTATACAACTTGAGGAACATTTCAGAAAGAAAAATTATAAATGTGCGATTCAGCACAGAGATATAAATAAATAGGAGGCAACCGTGTCCTTTTCATCTGAAATTAAAAAGGAGATAAGCTCTACAAATATTTCAGAGCGAGATATGCTTAAAGCTGAGCTTTACGGTATGTTACTTTTCGGAAAATGCTTTTCGGAAAATAAAATTGTTTTTACTACAGAAAATCAAAATGCCTGCAGGCGAATTGTTTTTTTACTCGAAACGCTGTATATGCCGATTATTGAAAAACGCACTGCACTTAGGACAAAAACTACCGACGGTCATCTTTATAAGATTATTATTGTAAACGGAGATGACTGCAAGCGAATTTTTGGGGATTTTGGTTACACCGGCAAAGAGGTCACGCTAAGACTGAACAGAGCGAATGTTTGTTCCGATGAGCTTTCCTCTGCATTTATCAGAGGTGCCTTTCTCAGCTGTGGCTCTGTTTCCGATCCTATGAAAAGCTATCATGCCGAGTTTTGTGTACCACACAAAAACCTTTCGCTCGACCTTTGTAAGCTAATATCAGAAATAGATGAGTGTGTTTTTACTCCCAAAACGGTAACAAGGAATGGGAATTATGTGGTATACTTTAAGGGCAGCGAACAGATTTGTGATCTTCTCACATATATAGGTGCTCCGCTGAAGGCTATGGAAGTTATGGGAACTAAGGCGGTAAAGCAAGTTCGTAATAATGTTAATCGTCGAATAAACAGTGAACTTGCAAATATCAGTAAGATTGCAACTGCTGCAGCTCGCCAGCTTGAGATTATTGAGGAGCTAAAAATCAGCGGCAAACTTGATACATTGCCTGATGAATTAAAAGAAATCGCATATCTAAGGCTTGAGAATCCCGAAATGTC
Source organism: uncultured Ruminococcus sp. (assembly GCA_945607165.1). Taxonomy (GTDB): domain Bacteria; phylum Bacillota; class Clostridia; order Oscillospirales; family Acutalibacteraceae; genus Ruminococcoides. Next base: position 3,201 of record CALYYZ010000017.1, read on the forward strand.
TCTCAGAGATTTGGGACAAAGCCTTAGTCCGCCTATAAGTCGCAGTGGTGCAAATCACAGAATACAAAGACTTTTTGACTACGCTCAAAAACAGGGAGAATAATTAATGAAAGATAACCTGACATTCGAACAAGCCAATGACCGGCTTGAAAAAATAGTAGGTCAAATGGAAAACGAAGCTTTATCCTTAAGAGACAGTGTGGAGCTTTATTCCCAAGCTTCAGAGCTTTTAGCATTTTGTATGAAGGAGTTAGAAGAAAGCAAGGGCAGGATTGAAGATATAAACGAAAAATTACAAATTGGCAATCCGGAGGAATTATTTGATGAAAATTGATTATTTAGAACACTTTGAAAAAAGAATATATAATTTACTCCCATCGGATGATTGCAGAGAGGGAATACTTGCAAAGTCAATGAAATACAGTATTGAAGCCGGCGGAAAGAGAGTTCGCCCACTGCTTGTGTATGAGTTTAATTCTCTTTGCTCAGGCGATGCTGACTGTGCCTTTCCTTTTGCTGCGGGAGTTGAGATGATACATACATATTCGCTGATACATGATGATCTGCCTTGTATGGATAATGATGATCTTCGCCGTGGAAAACCGGCAAACCACAAGGTGTTCGGCGAGGATATCGCACTGCTTGCAGGAGACGCACTTTTGACTCTTGCTTTTGAGACTGTGACAGGCGATGCAACGGCAAATATACTCTCTGATGCAGCCTGTCGAAAGGCAGTTTCTGTTCTTGCAAATTATGCAGGCGCCTTGGGAATGGTCGGCGGACAGGTTATAGATATTTTGAGCGAAAACATCAATGCTCCGATTGAGGTTTTGCGTGAGATGGATTACAAAAAGACTGCTTGTCTTATAAAAGCTGCCTGTGAGCTTGGATGCATAAGTGCAAATGCATCAGATGAATTAACAAAGGCTGCTTCAAATTACGGTGAGTGTGTAGGTTTGGCTTTCCAGATTCAGGACGATATTCTTGATGTGACTTCTTCTGATGATCAGCTCGGAAAGCCTGTCGGCAGTGACAGTGAGAAAAGCAAATCAACTTATGTGTCTTTACTCGGTGTGGAGAAATGCCGAGAGTTAGTTAACGAACTAACTCAGCAGGCAGTTAACAGTCTGGATAAATTCAGCGGTGACACACAGATTCTAAGGGATATGGCTTACAGCCTTGCGAGCCGAAAAAAATAACACTCTGAAAATTATTATTACGATTGTGAGAATACTAAATCATGGGTGAATATACAATACTTTCAAAAATTAAATCACCTGAAGACCTGAAACAAATTCCGGAGAATAAGCTTCCTCAGTTATGTACCGAAATACGGGAAAAGCTTGTTGAAACGGTTTCAGTCAATGGAGGTCATCTGTCTCCAAATCTTGGTGTGGTAGAGCTTACTGTGGCATTACACAGATGTTTTGACTTTTCAAAGGACAGCATAGTTTGGGATGTAGGACACCAGAGCTACACTCATAAGCTTTTAACAGGACGCTTTGACAACTTTGATACGCTTCGCCAAAAAGACGGAATTTCCGGTTTTCCTAAGCAAAAGGAAAGCATATATGATGCTTTTGACACCGGACATAGCAGTACCTCAATTTCCGCTGCCTTTGGTATCGCCAATGCAAAGCAACTCTCCTCTGACCAAAGCTACACTGTAGCAGTAATCGGTGACGGATCATTTACCGGCGGACTTGCATTCGAGGGTATGAATAATGCCGGACGATACAACAAAAATTTTATTGTTGTTTTAAACGATAACAAAATGTCAATTTCCAAAAATGTCGGAGCAATACCCAGATACCTGACAACCGTCAGAATACAGCCATGGTATATAAGAGCCAAGAAATTTACCGAAAAAGCTGTTTCGCATATTCCGTTGATAGGCAATCCGATTAAAAGCTTTTTAAGAAGGGGAAAGTCAAGAATAAAGAACATCATATATAAAAACACCCTGTTCGATTGCTTTGGCTTTACCTATTTAGGTCCTATAGACGGCCATAATATAGAAGAACTTGAAAATGCGATTAAGGCCGCTAAAAAAATAAACGGTCCTGTTATTATTCATGCAGTTACGAAAAAAGGTAAGGGTTATCAGCCTGCGGAGGATAATCCGGGTGGCTTCCACGGAATCGGAAAATTCGATATTGATTCAGGAGAGCCGATTTCAAGCCACAAGGGTTTTTCCTCAGTATTCGGTAAAGAATTATGTGAGCTTGCTGAAAATGATGTTAAAATATGTGCAATTACAGCGGCAATGTCATCGGGAACGGGACTTTCAGATTTTGCAAAAAAGTACAGAGACCGTTTCTTTGATGTCGGAATAGCAGAAGAACACGCTGTTACATTTGGCTGCGGATTAGCTTCAAAAGGTATGAGACCTGTTTTTGCGGTATATTCTACTTTTCTACAGCGAGCATATGACCAGCTTATTCATGATTCTGCATTGTGCGGGGTGCATCTTGTTCTTGCAATAGACCGTGCCGGAATTGTCGGAAACGATGGGGAAACTCATCAGGGTGTTTTTGATGTATCAATGCTTAACACCATACCTCAGTCAACCGTTTTTTCTCCCTCTTACTCAGAAGGAATAAAAAAATCACTTTTTTCTGCAATCTATAGCTGTGAGAATCTTGCTGCCGTCCGTTATCCTCGAGGCGGCGAATTGTATAAGCCTGATGATTACCTCTCAGAAAGCATTAACTTTGATGTGTATGGTAATCAAAATTGCGAAAATCTTATTATTACCTACGGACGGTTGTTCTCTTACTCCTGCAAAGCCAGGGAATTTCTCAGACAACAGGGTACAGATGTCTGCATTTTGAAGCTATGCAGAATTAAACCGATTGACAAAGAAGCGGTAATCACTGCTTCAAAATTTAAGAATGTATGGTTTTTTGAAGAAGGAATAAAAAACGGAGGAATTGCAAGAACCTTTTGTGATCTGCTTCAGCTTACAGATTTTTCAGGAAATTTCTATATAAAAGCTATTGATGACAGATTTGTAAAGCAAATGTCTGTTTCACAGGCTCTCGCTATGCTTGGCCTTGATTCAGATGGAATAGCAAAACAAATTGAAAGAGATTTAAGGAAACACTGACAGATAATCAAACTTAGGCTGCTTACATTCATTGAGCAGTTCATACTTGGTAATTGTTTTTAATTAATCCGGCTATATTTTATAAAGGAAATGATTTTTCTAAATGAAAAAAAGATTAGATATTCTTGTATACGAGAAAGGGCTTACAGAAAGCCGTGAAAAAGCTAAGTCTGTTATTATGGCAGGTCTGATATATGTTGATAATCAGAAAGCTGACAAATGCGGAACATCCTATGATGAAAATGTAAAGATAGAACTGAGAGGTACTGCAAATAAGTATGTCAGCCGAGGCGGATTAAAACTTGAAAAAGCCATTAACAGCTTTAACCTGAATTTGAAGGATAAAATTACGATGGATATCGGTGCTTCTACAGGTGGATTTACCGATTGTATGCTCCAAAACGGTGCAAAAAAAGTATATTCTGTAGATGTCGGTTATGGTCAGCTCGCCTGGAAACTCCGAAATGATGATAGGGTAGTAAATCTTGAACGCACAAATATGAGAAAAGTAACCCGAACTGAGGTGCCTGACGAGATTGATTTTTTTTCAGTTGATGTATCATTTATTTCTCTTAAGCTAATTTTACCTGTAGCCCGTCAGCTTTTGTCTGAAAATGCAGAGGCTGTCTGTCTTATAAAGCCGCAATTTGAAGCCGGCAGAGAGAAGGTAGGGAAAAAAGGAGTAGTTCGTGATCCCCGAGTTCATATTGAGGTTGTCGAAACCATATATAATTTTTGTCTTGAAAACGGATTCGATGTATTAAATCTTGATTTTTCTCCAATAAAAGGACCTGAGGGAAACATTGAATACTTAATTCATATAAGAAAAAGCGACGAGCCATCTTCTTATACTTCAGTCACTCCGCATAGTCTTGTAGAAATCTCTCACAATACGCTTGACAGGAAAGTCGGTGAATGAATTGAAAATAGCTGTTTTAGTAAATCTATCGAAGCCTGAGGCTATTTCTCACGCAAGAGATATTTCTCTTTTGCTGCTTTCAAATAATGCACAAATATATATGCTTGACGCCTGTTCACAGCTTTTCAAGGGTCTCAAGATAAAATATTTGCAATCGATCGGGGAAATATTTGCAGTGTGTGATATTGCGGTTACTGTAGGCGGAGACGGTACTATTATTCATGCGGCAAAATATGCTGCAAAGAGCGACAAACCGCTGATAGGTGTCAATGTTGGCAGACTCGGTTTTGCAGCCGATCTTGAAATTGATGATATTTCTATGCTCACCCGTTTGATAAGTGGTGACTATACAGTCGAAAAACGAATGTTGCTAGATGTCGAGGTTGTTAAAAATAATGAATCAAAGCATTATATTGCAGTAAATGATGCTGTCGTAGCCCGTGGGCAGTTTTCACAAATAATTGACTTGGGGGTAAGCCTGAATGGCGAAAAGATAGCAAAGTACCGTGCAGACGGACTGTTGTTTTCAACACCGACCGGTTCCACGGCATATTCTCTTTCAGCAGGAGGGCCTATTATTGCGCCTGCAATGAATTGTATTTTAATGACCCCGGTTTGTCCACACTCGTTATTTTCTCGTTCTGTACTGTTTGACGGAGATTCAACACTTTCGGTTACGGTAAAGCTTTCGGAAGAAACCTGTAGTGTTCTTACGATTGACGGAGAGAAGAATATTAATATTCTTACCGGTGATAAGGTAATAATAAAAAGGTCTGAGCTTGAGCTGAAAATGGCTTCATTGCACAGCCATAATTTTTACAGAAAGATAAATGAAAAGCTTAGGGAAAGGGAAATCTAATGAAATCAAGAAGACACGCAAAGATTCTGCAAATTATCGGGGAACATTCCGTTGAAACTCAGGACGAACTTCTATTCTTGCTTAAATCCGAGGGGTTTAAGGCTACACAGGCGACAATTTCAAGAGATATAAAAGACTTGCGCCTTGTAAAAACTCTCGGCAAGGACGGGAAATACAGATATATTCTTCCGGGAGATAATTCTACAGATTTACATTCTAATTTTTCTGTATTATTCAAAAATTCGGTGATTTCTATTGAATCAGCTCAAAATCTTGTCGTAATAAAAACACTAAGCGGAATGGCTCAGGCAGTATGTGCGTCGCTTGATAGTGCAGGCTACATCTCGGTAGTCGGAACTATAGCAGGAGATGATACAATCTTTGTCGCCTGTCGTTCTGAGCAACAGGCAATATCGTTTTCTGAGGAACTGAAAACGATAATTTGAATAAAGGTGATTATTTGGTATGCTAAAGACTCTTTATATAGAAAATATTGCTGTAATTGAAAAATCCACTATAGATTTTGATAATGGACTAAATGTTCTGACCGGTGAAACGGGTGCCGGAAAAAGTATAATAATAGACGCAATTAATGCCGTGATGGGCAGACGCATTTCTAAAGATATCATAAGAACCGGTGAAGAATCAGCCTTTGTCAGTGCTCAGTTTGAATCCATTGGAGAAAAGGCAAGGCTTGTACTTCAACAATTCGGACTTGACAGCGGTGAAGACGAGTGTCTGATTTTGCAAAGATCTCTTAATAATAACGGTAAGAGTAACTGCAAGGTTAATGGCAGACCTGCAACAGCAGCTATGCTCAAAGAAATTGCTCATTCTCTTATAAATATACACGGACAACACGAAAGCTACGATCTCTTTTCTTCGGAAAAGCATATAGACTATATTGATTCATACGGTAATTGTATAGATACACTATTACAATATAGAAAGAAATACAGTCAATATAAAACGCTTAAAAATGAGCTGGATGAATCCAGACTTGATGAGGGAGAGAGATTAAGAGAGATAGATCTGCTTTCTTTTCAGACTAAGGAATTGCTTGATGCTGATGTTACTGTCGGAGAATCAGAATCCTTGGAATCGGAAAGGGGAGTTTTGTTAAGCTTTGAAAAAATTTCGTCTCTGCTAAATAAATCCCATATTCTTCTTTCCGGTGACGGCATGAATGACGGTGGAGTAGAAACTGTAGACAGTGCCGCTGAAAATCTTTTAAAGGCTGCACAGTATAATCCGGAGCTTGAATCCTTGGCAGATAATCTTTCTGACATAAGCTATAATCTTAGGGATTGTGCTCAATCGGTTTGCGACGCAATAGAATCTCTTGATAGCGATCCTCAAAGACTTGAAGAAATAGAAGAAAGACTTGATTTGCTTAATCGACTTTCAAGAAAATATGGCTGCCCTTGCGATGAGCTTCCTTCTCTTGCACAACAAATGCAGTCAAGACTTGATCAACTTCTAAGTTTTGATAAAAACAGAGATGAGCTTGAAAAGAGCGTATCTCGAAGCAAGGCAGAGGCAGAAGCACTTGCAAAAAAACTCAGACAGCTCAGAAAAAAAGCAGCACAAAGCTTTGCAGAAAATGTAAAGGCTGAAATGAGTTTTTTGAATATGCCGGGTGTGGAGCTTGTTCCTGCGTTTGAGGAAACAGAGCTTTATTCAAAGGGCATTGATAAAGTTGAGCTTCTTATTTCTGCAAATCCGGGAGAAACGCCCAGACCTGTTGCAAAAATCGCTTCCGGCGGAGAGCTGTCACGAATGATGCTTGCAATCAAAACTGTTCTTGCAAATTCAGATACGACTGACACCTTAATATTTGACGAAGTCGATACCGGAATATCAGGCTCAGCAGCCGAGAAGGTGGGACTCAAACTTAAACAGGCAGCACAGACCTGTCAGGTTCTTTGTGTAACACATCAGGCTCAGATAGCTGCACTTGCCGATAATCACTATCTTATCCGTAAGCAGGTAGATAGCGGCAGAACCTTTACCGGTGTGAAGCTGCTTGACCGTAACGGACGAATAAATGAGCTTGCAAGAATTATCGGAGGAATAAATATCACAGATTCTGCATTGTCTCATGCGGAATCTATGCTTGATCAATACAAAAATTAATTAACATCATTTACAGTTATACAAGTTGAAATTTCTGAATAGGTTTTTTCTAAGAATTATTCGAAGATAGGGGTTGAGATTAATTGAAGCTTTGGAAGATAGCTGAGCTTGATAAAAATCAGGCGACAATTATTCAAAATAAATACAACTTGCCGTCTGTTCTGGCTATGCTTTTACAAATCAGAGGTATCTGTTCTTCCAAGGAAATAGAAGATTTTCTGTTCAATACCGATGACATCTCTTCACCTTTTGAAATTAAGGATATGGAAAAGGCAGCCGACCGCATAAAAAAAGCATTAGATGATAACGAGCTTATTTGTGTTTACGGTGACTATGACGCCGACGGAGTAACTTCTACCGCACTTTTGTATTCATATCTTGAAGCAATATGTGCAAATGTTATGTATTATATTCCCTCAAGAGAAGAAGAGGGTTATGGTATGAATAATTCGGCAATCGACTTTTTGAATGAAAAAGGAGTAAAATTGATTGTTACCGTTGATAACGGTATTGCCGCATGCAAGGAAATTGAATATGCTTCATCGCTTGGTATTGAAACTGTAGTTACCGATCATCACTTACCGCAGGGTGATATTCCAAACGCTGTTGCAGTTGTAGACTTGCATCAGGCTGATTGTAACAGCAGCTTTAAAAGCTTATCCGGAGTTGGTGTGGCTTTTAAGCTTATTATGGCTCTTGAGGGAGAATTTTGTGACACAGACTCCTTACTTGATAATTATGCGGATATTCTTGCAATCGGTACAATAGGTGATATTGTTGAGCTAAAGGGTGAGAACAGAATATTTGTAAAACGAGGTCTGCAAAGTATTGCTAACACCGAAAGACAAGGTCTGCGTGCTCTTATAGAAGCCTCCGGATTGGGTGAAAAAGTAATTAATTCGGGAAATATTTCTTTTGGTATAGTACCTCGTATAAACGCAGTGGGAAGACTTGGCTCATCGGGAAAATCTGTTGAGCTTTTGCTTACCGAGGATTACAAGGAAGCAAAGGAAATAGCCGAGGGGTTGATTGAGAATAATTATTCCCGTCAGCAAATTGAAAAGGAAATTCTTGAAAGTATTGATATAAAAATCAAGAACGATCCCACACTTATACAAAACCCTATAATAGTTATAGACGGAGAAAACTGGCATCAGGGAGTAATAGGGATTGTTGCGTCAAGGGTTAAAGAAGCTTTTGGAAAACCTACAATAATCATCACCAGAAATTCTGACGGGGCTAAAGCGTCAGGCAGGAGTGTTGAGGGGTTTTCTTTATCTGACGCCGTTTTTGCCTGTTCAGACCTTTTAAAACAATTCGGCGGTCACCCTATGGCTGTCGGATTGTCACTGGAAGCTTCAAAAATACCTCTGTTTCGTAAGAAAATTAACGAATACGCCGCCTCATTTTCAGAAATGCCTTTTGATACCGTCAAAATTGATTTCAAAATAAATCCAACCTACATAAGTGCAGAATTAGTACAGGACTTGTCATATCTACAGCCATACGGAGCCGGCAATCCTACTCCTGTTTTCGGGCTGTATAATATGACTGTTGATAATATAATTCCTCTTTCAAATAATAAGCACTTAAAGCTTATTTTAAAAAAAGGTAATTCAACCACTACCGCCTTAAAATTCTTCACATCAACAGATTCGTTCCCTTATAAAAAGGGTGATTTGATCGATTTAGCGGTAAATCTTGAAATAAACGAGTACAATGGTAACAAAAGTGCCTCTGTTATTGTCAAAGCACTCAAATCGAGCAGTGATAATATGGAGCAGATACTGTCTGAGAATCGCCTTTATGAAAGATTTTTGCTAAATTATTCCATATCATCTCAGGAAACGGAGCAGCTATGTCCTAAAAGAGATGACTTTGCTTTGTTATACAGATATTTAAAAAACTGTCACCAATATACTTTTCCTATATATACTCTTGTTTCAAAGCTTGACAATAAGCTGTCTTTTGGTAAAATAAGAGTTATGCTCAATGCGATGCAGGAGCTTGGACTTATTGATGTGTATGAAGGTTTATATGACAGTAAAATTACTGTCCTGCCTGCACATAAAAAAGTCAGTTTGGAAGATGCAAGTATCATTAAAAGGCTTAGAGGGGTGATATAATGAGCAAGTATTCTAAGGTGGCACATTATCAGGATTTTACTGAACTTAAAAGTACAATTTTGCTTTCTAATAATTCATATGATATGGAAAAGATAGAGAAGGCATATCTGTTTGCTGAAAATTCTCACGGCGATCAGCGTCGTGTATCCGGCATACCCTATATACTTCATCCAACCTCAGTTGCCTGTATTGTGGCTGAACTCGGTATGGATACTGATACAATTTGCGGTGCGCTGCTTCACGATGTAGTCGAGGACACTCCGGTTGCTCTAAATGAAATAACTAAAATGTTCGGCTCCGATGTGGCTAAGCTAATTGACGGTGTCACAAAAATTTCCAAGATTCACTATTCTACAAAGGAACAGCAGCAGGCAGAAAACATCAGAAAAATGCTGATTGCTATGGCTGATGATATTCGTGTAATTATTATCAAGCTTGCCGATCGTCTGCATAATATGCGTACCATGGATTGTATGCCTGAACAAAAGCGCAGGGATAAATCCCTTGAGAATATGCAGGTTTTCGCTCCCATTGCGCATCGACTCGGTATAAAAACCGTTAAGGATGAGCTTGAAGACCGTTCTCTGCAATACCTTGATCCAATCGGATATAAAGAAATCGAAGACGATCTTTTAATGAATGAAGAAGGCAGATCTGAGTTTATTGAATCAATTAAGGAACAAATACTTGATAAAATTGAAGACTCAGATAATGTATATATAAGCGGAAGAGTAAAAAGCATCAACAGCATTTACAAGAAAACCTTTATGCAGGGCAAGACGCTCGATCAGATATTCGATGTGTTTGCCGTTAGGGTAATTGTTGATACAATACCTCAGTGTTACAATGTTTTGGGTGTAGTGCATGATATTTTTAAGCCGATTCCCAACCGATTCAAAGACTACATTTCTATGCCTAAACCGAATATGTATCAATCGCTTCATACAACTGTGCTTGACAGCAAAGCAATTCCATTTGAGGTGCAGATACGAACATGGGATATGCATTATACTGCCGAATACGGAATTGCCGCCCATTGGAAATACAAGCTCGGCATGGGACCGGACAGAAAAGGTAAGGTAAAGCTTGACGAAAACATACAAAAAGTCAAGAATATGATTCTTGACCAGCTTGAAACAGAAGACTCAACTGATATAGCAAAAAATATCCGTAATGACTTTGAAGAAAACGAAATCTATGTTTTCACTCCAAAGGGTGATGTAATAAATCTTCCTAAAGGCTCCACTCCCATTGATCTTGCTTATATAATTCACACTCAGGTAGGTCACCGAATGGTGGGGGCAAAGGTCAACGGTAAAATTGTCCCCATTGATTACAAGCTTAAAACCGGTGAGATTTGCGAGATTATTACACAAAAGGAAGAGCATCCAAACAGGTCTTGGTTAGAAATCTGTAAAACTGCTTCGGCAAAGTCAAAAATAAGACAATGGTATAAGAATGAAAAAAGAGATGAAAACATTGTCGAAGGCAAGCAGTTGCTCGAAAAAGAGTTTAAGCGCAACGGCATAAATCTGACTGAGGAAGAAACAAAAGAGATTTTTAAAGGACTTCTTGTTAAGAGGCAATATAACACGATAGAAGATTTTTACGCTGCTATCGGATACGGCGGTATTCAGCTGTGGAAAATTTTGCCGAGGGTAAAGGAAGACTATCAGAAAAAATATGCAAAGAATATTGAACAGATTGATGTTCCTCAGGCTCCTGTAAAGCGTAAGAAGGCTGCATCGGGAGTCGTTATTGAGGGAACAGATGATGTTCTTGTAAAGTTTTCAAACTGCTGTAATCCTTTGCCGGGTGATGAAATCATCGGTTACATTACAAGGGGATACGGAGTGTCAATTCACAAGCGAAGCTGTTCAAATGTACCCAAAGACATTTCCTCCTGCGAGGATCCGCAGCGTTGGGTATCCTGTTATTGGGAAGATGAGGTTGGAGAGGCTTTCAGAAGCACATTGCAAATCACAGCGACCGACCGTACAGGACTTCTTGCTGATGTTACGATTATGCTGTCTAATATGCATATTTTTATTCATGCTTTAAATTCTCGAGAACTCAAAAACGGTAAGGCTGTTGTAAATGCTACTATTGATGTTGTGGGCAGAAACCACCTCAAGGGAGTAATAACAAAGCTTTCCGATATTAACGGAATTGAGGAAATTAAAAGACTTTAGGAAAGCACTGAATGTACAAGTTTAAAATCAGCGTCACCTAATAAAAATAAGCTATGTTTAGGAATAACCATAATTCTTTTTTGCTGTTTTTTACTAAGTGATTCGGAAGGGTGTAATAAATTCAATGAAGGCTGTAATACAGAGGGTTTTGAAAGCCAATGTTTCTGTAGATAATGAGATAGTAGGGAAAATAAACAGAGGTCTGCTTGTTCTTATCGGCATTGAAAACGGAGATGATAAAAGAGATGCAGATATACTCGCCAATAAAATATCCGGAATGAGGATTTTTACCGATGAAAAAGATAAAATGAATCTTTCACTTTCCGATATTGACGGTGGAGTTCTTGTTATTTCAAATTTCACTCTTTGTGCCGACTGCTCACACGGAAGACGACCAAGCTTTATAAATGCTGCCAGACCGGAAATAGCAAAGCCGCTGTATGAATATTTCAGTGACAGAATACAAGAAAACGGAATTTCTTGTGTTGAAAACGGTGTTTTTGGTGCAGATATGCAGGTTTCTCTGGTGAATGACGGACCTGTAACTATAGTAATTGATTCTAAGGACTTGAAAAAATGATTAAGTATAAAATTTTCAATGTAACACAACTTGCAACGAACTGTTGTTATCTTATTGACGAAGCAACGGGTAAATCTGCGGTTATCGATCCGGGAGATAAATCCGATGAACTTATTAAGGCTATCGAGGCTGATGCAGGCAGTCTTGAATATGTAATCCTTACTCACGGTCATTATGATCACATAGCATATGCAAAAAAGCTTGCCGATCTTTTTAATGCCAAAATTGTTACCGGCGAAAGAAACAATGATTTTCTCTCAAATTCTCAGCTTAATCTGAGTTTATTTCATGATATATTTATCAGTCCCTTTTCAGCCGATATTCTATTGAATGATAATGATAAATTTATGCTTGGTGAAACAGAGATAAAATATTTGGCAACTCCCGGTCATACCGTGGGCTGCGGTTCTTATATTTCCGGAGATACAATTTTCAGCGGTGACACTCTTTTTTGCGAGTCCTATGGTCGTACAGACCTTCCTACCGGCAATGATAAACAAATGCTCAATTCACTTAAAAAGCTCAAAAATCTACCCGGTGACTACACTGTAATACCCGGACACGGTCCAGCTACAACATTAGAGCATGAAAGAAAGTATAACCCTCTTATGAGGAGCCTGTAGTATGAATCTTTATGTGAAAAATCATAGCTTTTGGTTTGAGCTTGAAAACCTGACACGACTGTTTTTTCCGAATGAAAAAATCACTGTTTATAAAGAGTTTTCCGAAGTCGAGCCGCCGTTTATCTAT
>CALYYZ010000018.1 GCA_945607165.1 uncultured Ruminococcus sp.
AGCACACCCGTTCCCTTGCCGTGAATAATTGTAAGCTTGCCTACTCCGGACAGCACAGCGTTATCTATTGACTTATCAACAATATTTATTGCGTCATAAGCAGTTTCACCACGAACATCGACCTCGGTTTCGGGGCGGACATCAATTCTGCTCGGTACATTTCGTCTTGATGAAAACTGACTTGCGGCTGGCTTGTTCTGCGATTTTAACAACCTCAGGTTCTTTATATCCACCCTTGTTTTAATTATACCTGCCTGCACAAGCACAAGCCCCTCCTTATTTGGCGGAGCAAGAACGGTTGCATTTTTATCAATGTCATATATCAGAACGCTGTCGCCGACCTTAAGCGGTCTGGGAAGCTTATATTCCTCATCAGGTGTATTTTTAAGCTTAACAGGGTCGGCGGTCTCCTCCATTCGGGCTATATCACGCTTTAGCTTTGAGCGAGCCTCTGCGCTCAAATCCTTTGCCTTTCTCGCCTTTTCAAGCTCGTCTGCAAGAGCTTCTGCCTGTGCTCTTGTACGGGAGATGATTCGCTGTGCCTCCTGCTGTGCCTTTTCAATTTCACGCTGAGCCTGTTGTCTTGCCTTCTGAAGCTCGTTTTCTGCCCTCTGCTTTTCGGTATTCGCCTTTGCAGTAAGCCGGTTTGCATTTTCAATTTGCTTTTCAAGACTGAAACGGCGTTTTTCAAGGGTTTCAACAGCGTCCTCAAACTGACGGTTTTCAGCTGAAACAAGCTGCTGCGCTCTGTCAACAATTTCCGTCTCTATACCCAGCCTTTTTGAGATGGCAAAGGCATTGCTTTTGCCGGGCACTCCTATCAAAAGCTTATATGTTGGCTTTAATGTAGCAACATCAAATTCACAGCTGCCGTTTTCTACTCCCGGCGTCCTCAGTGCAAATTCCTTTAGCTCCGCATAATGGGTGGTTGAAGCAATTTTCGCTCTGCGCATACGAAGCTTCTCCAGAATTGCAATGGCAAGTGCAGCTCCCTCAACGGGGTCTGTACCTGCTCCAAGCTCGTCTATCAAACAAAGCGAGCCTGCATTTGCCAGCTTTATTATCTGAATTATGTTAGTTATGTGGGCAGAAAAGGTTGAAAGAGACTGCTCAATGCTCTGTTCGTCACCGATATCCACGAGCACCCTGCGAAACACGGAAAGCTCGCTGTTGTCGGCGCAGGGCACCAAAAGTCCGCACATTGCCATTAATGTAAGCAAGCCTAAGGTTTTGAGCGTAACCGTCTTTCCTCCGGTATTAGGTCCGGTAATTACCAAAGTATCAAAGTCTTTTCCCAGCACAATATCAACCGGCACAACCTTGTCTTTATCAATCAGCGGATGCCTTGCCTGCTTAATATTTACCTCGCCCCTGTCATTCATAACAGGCTTTGAGGCCCGCATTGAATATGCAAGATCAGCCTTTGCAAAAATCAGGTTCAGCTCGGCAAGATTTGAGTAGCTTCTGATGATTGAGTCGGCAAAGTCGCCTGCGTTTGCGGAAAGCTCAAAGAGGATTCTCTCAATCTCCTCTTCCTCCTTGCCCTTGAGTACCTTGATGTCATTGTTTGCCTGAACTACCCCCATCGGCTCAATAAACACTGTCTGTCCGCTTGAGGAGGTATCGTGGACAAGCCCGGGCACATTATTTCTACATTCGCTTCTTACAGGCACAACATAACGGCCGTCACGCTGGGTAACGATTGCGTCCTGAAGATACTTTGTGTAGGTGGAGCTGCGAATGATTTTATCAAGCACCTCACGAGCCTTTGATGAAGCGGTGCGTATTTTCCTGCGTATATCGGAAAGTGCATTGCTTGCATTATCCGATATCTCATCTTCACTGATAATCGCTGAATTAATTTTCTCTTCGAGAAATTTATTTGAGATAAGTCCGCTGAAATAGCCATCAAGAGAGGTTTCGGTATTTGCACAACGGGAATGCCACTCTTTGACTGTGCGAATAGTCCTCAGCGTTGAGGCTACCGTTAAAAGCTCCGCTGCCGTGAGACAGCCTCCTGCCTGTGCTCTGCGCAAATGATTTGAACAGTTTTTTGCACCGCCGAAGGAGGGCGCGCCGTATTTTCCGCTGAGCACAAGAGCATCGTCCGTCTGATTCAACAGCTTATTAATTTTATTCAGGTCAAATTGGGGTTCAAGCCTCAAGGCCGCCTCCCGTGCGTCGTCAAGAGAGGTTTTGCCTGAAAGCTTAACCAATATTTTATCAAGTTCAAGAGTTTTATAGTGTCTGTTCATAGCTGCACCCTAAATAATTGTTTTGTAAAATGTTAATGTTTTAAAATCCTTTTCAAAGCGATATTTTAAATAATACTCACTTGCAAGATTTAATGCGTCAAGACCTCTGTCGGACAGAGAAAAAGAAAACAGCTTGTCATCATCTGCGTAAACGGTATGTCTCAGGGCAGTAAGAGACGAGGAATCAAGCTCAACCGCAGTTTCGCTGTTTCTTATGTGACAGCCGTCACATTCGAGTGTTCCCCGGTCGGGCAAAAAGAACATTTTATCAGCCGTATATTCTCCGCAGCCGCTGCACATTCTAAGGTCGGGCATATAGCCTGCCATACTCGCAAGACGCATTTCCACGCAGGGCTTCACAAGCTGAGGCTTGCGTATATTTTCGTTCAGCAGATAAAGAGAGTTCAGTATCAGACTCAGGTACTTGTCTGCCTGCTGTTCCCTCGGACAGGCATTAAGCGCAAGCTCGCAAAAATACTGAGCAAGGCACATATTTTTCACATTGCTCCTCAGCTTTGAAAAAATACGCAGATTAACGGCGTCTCCTATTATGTAGCTGTCCCGGCCCTTGTAAAAGGTGAGCCGGGAATATGATAAAAGCGAGGTAGCAGCACATTTTTGATTTTTAATGTTTTTTGCGCCGCGTACAAAAGCCTTAAGAACACCGTGGGAACGGGTAAGAGCAAAGACCAGCTTGTCCTGCTCACCGATATTCTGTTCCTTTATTATCAGACCCTCCGTTTGGAATTTCATCGGTTTCCTCCCTTAACACTGTATCGGCGCCCGTATCCTTTGAGTCCTGAATACTCTTATATCGAAGGTAATCGAGTACGCTGCCCGTTGTAAAAAATGCCTGCCACATATACCAGTCATCCATAAAAAGCACCTCCGATTTTAGTTTTGTCGGACGATGTGCTTTTATATGAAGTATTTTTTGGATTAATTAGAATGATTTTACATAGATTTTTCTAAGGAAACACTGATTAAATCGTTTGTGCATATTGCGCCGTCAGATTTTTTGGGCAGACTGGCGGAAAATGCCGGCAAGATGTGCAAACAATCTTATTATGTGATTTATTCAGTTTTTCCTTAATCAAAATTCTTTTCATCATAGCCGAAATTCTGCAAAATCTGAGCACGGTTGCGCCAGTCCTCTTTTACCTTTACCCATGTCTGCAAAAATACCTTGCAGTCAAAAAAGCTTTCGATGTCCTGACGGGCGAATGTGCTGATTTTTTTGAGCATTGCGCCGTTCTTGCCGATGATAATCCTCTTATGAGTGTCTCGCTCGCAAAAAATTGTAGCGTCAATATCTAAAATTCCGTTGTTTCTTGTTTTCATTTTTTCGATTACAACGGCTGTGCCGTGTGGAATTTCCTTGTCGCAAAGTCTTAAAATCTTTTCACGAATAATCTCGGCAACAATAACCCTTTCGGGCTGGTCGGTAAGGGTGTCCTCGTCAAAGAAATGACCTCCTTCGCTCGACTGCTTTTTAAGCTCGTCTAAAAGCTCAGCCATTCCTCTGCCGTCCTGAGCGCTGACCGGCACAACAGCGTCAAATTCATAGAGCTTTGAGTAATCAAGAATCTGCTTCATCAAAGCGTCCTTTTCCTTTAGCATATCAATTTTATTGATTGCAAGGATTGCAGGCATTTCAAGCGACTTGAATTTTTCAATCAGCGCAAGCTCGGTATTTCCCGGCTCTTTTCCTGCCTCGACAACGAGCATACAGCAGTCAACACCGCCGACAGACTCGCTGACCGACCGCACCATATATTTGCCGAGTGAGTTTTTCGGCTTGTGCATACCGGGGGTGTCAAAGAAAACAAGCTGATATTCCCCCTCGGTCAGCACTCCCGTGATTCTGTTGCGTGTGGTCTGAGGCTTGCTTGAGACAATAGCTATTTTTTGCCCTAACAGCCTGTTTAATATTGAGCTTTTGCCCACATTTGGTCTTCCTACTATGGCAATAAAAGCAGATTTGTCATTTTTATTCATAAAATTATACCTCTTTATACAAAAATTCGGGGCAAACCTTAGGATTGCCCCATCGTATTATTTTCTTCTCATAGAAATAATTGCCTGCTTTATTCCGACAGGTCCAAGACATACAAACAAGGCGGCAGGCAAGGCGGAAATCACCAGTGCCGACAGCAAGCCGAGATTTGAGGAAAAGAACGCCCAAAGCCTGCCGAGCGACTCAGAGTTCAGAAAAAACAGCACGGCAACAGCAACCGCAGCAACGGAAACAATCAGCACAGCCGCAGCCGCAGTGTCCTTTATAAACCTTATTACAGGCTCATATCTGTCTGCCACGAAATCGCAAATACGCTCAATGCAGGTATTCACAAGCTCGAAAGCCATAACGGCGGAAATAAGAAAAATGAGTAGGGCAATACGACCGGCAGATAAATTACAAACGGGTGCAAGCAAAAGAACATAGAAAGCCGCAACAAGGTGAAATCTCATATGTCCCTCGCTTTTAATCACATACCATATTCCCCTGAAGGCATATACGAAGCTCAATACCTGTTTTTTCATAAAATCAAGCCATATCGTCGTCAACTATGTAGCTTGAAGAAGCAGGCAGTCCGAGCTGTTCCATAACCAGCTCTTCCTTTTCTCTCATCCTTACTCTTTCGAGCTTTTCCATATGGTCATATCCCAAGAGATGAAGCACGCTGTGCGCTGTGAGATATCCGACCTCTCTTTGAAGG
Organism: uncultured Ruminococcus sp.; assembly: GCA_945607165.1. GTDB lineage: Bacteria > Bacillota > Clostridia > Oscillospirales > Acutalibacteraceae > Ruminococcoides. The sequence continues at coordinate 4,973 of CALYYZ010000018.1, forward strand.
CTGTGACCGAAAAGCTCAGCCTGATCTCTTGCCTTTTCCATTGAGATTACAACATCGCCCAGAATCTTTGCTCCGGTTTCTCTGTCTGTATCATACACGCCGTTCTCACCCATCGGGAAGGAAAGCACATCTGTTTCAATATCCTTATCACGATACTGCTTGTTAAGCTCCTTGATTCCGGCATTATCAGTAAATGTAACGCTGATTTCGGCAGGACCTTCAAATTTCTCAAGCTGCAAAACCGCATTGCAGCAGCGGCGAACCAACATTCTTATTCCGGTTGGAATTTTTACCGTTTTTTGATTGTTTGTAATTACTACTCTAATCTTGTTATCTGCCATTTTTATCTTCCTTTCACAATTTAATCAGTGTTTACTTAATTTTTGCTTTCAAATTTTGCATAAGCCTTAATTATATCCTGCACAAGTCTGTGACGGACAACATCCTTTTCATCAAATCCGCATTGACCTATGCCCTCAATATTTCTCAGAATTTTCATACAGTCCTTAAGACCGCTTCTGGCACCCCGAGGCAAATCTATCTGTGTAATGTCTCCCGTGATTACCATCTTTGAGTTAAAGCCCAAACGAGTGAGAAACATCTTCATCTGCTCGCTCGTAGTGTTTTGAGCCTCGTCAAGAATGATAAAGCTGTCATCAAGAGTTCTGCCCCTCATATAAGCAAGCGGAGCTACCTCGATATTACCCCGTTCAACATATTTCTGATAGGTTTCCGCACCGAGCATATCAAAAAGTGCGTCATAAAGAGGTCTGAGATAAGGGTCAACCTTGCTTTGCAGGTCTCCCGGCAAAAAGCCGAGCTTCTCCCCTGCCTCAACCGCAGGACGAGTAAGAATAATGCGGTTAATCTGCTTGCTGCGAAAAGCCGTAACCGCCATAGCAACCGCAAGGTAGGTTTTTCCGGTTCCGGCAGGGCCCACTCCGATAGTAACGGTGTTCGCCGCTATCATATTGCAGTAACGCTTCTGACCAATAGTCTTTGGCTTTATGGGCTTTCCCTTTGAAGTAACGCATATGCAGTCGCCTGCAAGCTGCTCAATCTTTTCCTCGCTGCCTTCATTTACAAGAGAAATGCAATATCTTATGTTCTGCTCAGACAGAGCCTCTCCTCTGTTAATAAACCCGAGCAGACTCTCTATAACCTTGCAGGCTCTTGACACACTCTCGGCTTCACCCTCAACCCTGAGGTCGCTTCCCCGAAAAACTATATGAACGCTGAATTCCTTCTCAATAAGCTTTATGTTCTCGTCAAAGCTGCCGAAAAGAGCTACGGCATTTTCCATTCTGTCTATATTTATTATCTGCTCCGTAAGACAAAACTCCTATAAATAAACATTCACTTAAGTAATTATATCACAATTTACAAAAAAAAACTCGCTGAATTAGCTTTTTTTAGCAAATAATTGATTTTTGTGAAATTTGACGAAATCAGCAGTTAACAGCAAATTCTATTTGTATTTTTTATCACCTGATGATATTATGCTTTTAGTTTTATTTTGTCTTTTGCCAAACAAATGTGCCATAATATCAATTATTTTTGTTTTGAACCCAAATTCATAGAAAAACAACATTTTAGGGATTTGCTTTTTCGGTTTCGTTATGTTATATTCTTATTGGTAGTTTTGAAACAGTGCGTATATTCGCACATATTAAGGTGAATTTTATGGATTACAAGTTAATAGCACTCGATATTGACGGGACGCTTACCAATTCCAAAAAAGAGATTTCGCCCCGTACTCGTTATGCCCTGCTTGAAGCGCAGGAAAGGGGCAAAAAAATTGTTCTTGCCTCCGGCAGACATCCCATTGGAATTTATCCTATTGCAAGGGATCTTATGCTCGACCGCTACGGCGGCTTTATTATGTCCTTCAACGGCGGAAAAATCATAGATTGCTCCACCGGCGAAACCGTTGTAAGCAAGCCGTTTCCCCGTGAATATCTTTCGGATATCGTGGGTGTTCTGAGCAGCTCGAACATCACAATCAATACCTATGACGACAAATATATTTATTCGGACAGCAAGGTCAATGATTACAGCTATATTGAACGAGATATTTTAAAAACCGATATGATCGTAGTTGATGATTTTGTTTCGGCAATAAAATTCAGCATTAACAAGCTTTTGCTCGCCGGCGAGCCATACGAGCTGGACAAGTATCAGGAAAAGCTTCAGAAACGGTATGACGGACTGCTTGACATATATAAAAGCGCACCGTATTTTCTTGAAATTATGCCCTTTGGAGTTACCAAGGGTTCAATGCTCCCCTTGCTTTTACAAAAGCTTGATATCAGACGGGAAGAGCTTGTTGCGTTCGGAGACCACTACAACGATATGACTATGATTGGCTATGCCGGTTTGGGTGTGGCTATGGCTAACGGAGAAAACGATGTAAAAAAAATCGCTGACTATGTATGCGAAAGCAACGATGATGACGGCATCGCAAAAACCTTTCAAAAATTCATACTTAGGTAACTGCTTTCCTTAGGGGCTGTTTCTTGATTTTATACTATTTTACTCAAGAAATATCAATCAATTTTTTACATCATTATTTTGCAATAAAATACAAACAAATTGCATTTGCGTTTTGCCATATTAATCTCGTTTTGCACCGCAAAACGCTTTTTTGTGAATATTTCATAAATCTTAAAGGAAATATTTGTGAGCCGTCAAAGAAAGTAATTCTTTTATGGAAATATGTCAGAGCATATCTAAATTATAATATACATTGTACAAATATATGTCATCAGGAGGAAAAAACCATGACAAAGTTTAAAAAAGCACTGGGTCTGCTTTTGGTTTTGTGTATCATTTGCACGGTAGGCGTTATATCTGCCGGTGCGGCTGATATTGACGCAGAATCGAGCAAGACCTCGGCATCCGACACCATTAAGGTACACTATTATTGCGAGACAGGCACTCCGACAATTTATTATTGGAACAGTCTGCCGCAAAACATCTCCACGGATTATCCGGGAGAAGCTATGGTTGCCGAAAGCGGAAACTATTATGCTTACACCTTTAACAATGTAACTAAGGTAAATATGCTTTTTGTTACAAACGGTGAGCAATCAAAGGAGCTTACCCGCAACACAGGTGAGTGGTGGTACAAAAACGGCAGATGGTATTCTAAGCATCCCGACACAACCACTGGATGGGAGCGCAGCGATCTTCGTGAGGACTCCATTTACTTCGTAATCACAACCCGTTTCTATGACGGCAACACAGGCAACAATGTTCACTGCTGGGATGACTCAAGCGCAAACAATCCCGACTCCGACCCCGCTTGGCGAGGCGATTTCCAGGGACTTATTGATAAGCTTGACTACATCAAGGCATTAGGCTTCTCAGCAATTTGGATAACACCCGTTGTTGAAAATGCTTCAGGCTATGACTATCACGGCTATCATGCATTTGACTTCTCAAAGGTTGATCCCCGTTATGAAAGCGACGGAGCTACATATCAGGATCTGATTGACGCAGCGCACGATAAGGGAATCAAAATCGTACAGGATATTGTTATCAACCATTCCGGAAACTTTGGTGAGGCAACACTTGCTCCGATGTTCACAAAGGAGTACGACACCATACAGGATCTTGCTTCTGTTGATTGTATGGTACCTATTGAAGGCTCTGATTTTGCAAAAACCTTCCCGGATTATGACAGCTTTTTACCCGGCGATCAGTTTCAGGCAAGACTGAACATAATGAAGGACACTAAGGTATTGGACAGCGGCAGCCACGACACAGAAAATTACTATCACCACTACAAGGATTTGAGCTGGGAAAGTCCCACAGTTCAGACCGGTCAGATTGCCGGTGACTGTGTAGACATAAACACAGAGAATCCCAAGGTTGCCGAATACCTTAACAACTGCTATAACAGCTATATCGGAATGGGCGTTGACGCTTTCAGAATGGATACTGAAAAGCATGTTTCAAGACTTACGCTTAATGAGTTATACTTCCCGAGCTGGAATAATGCCGGCGGCAGCGGTTTCTATGTTTTCGGTGAGGTTTGTACTCGTGTAAGTGAATTCTGGAACCATCAGATTCCTGCAATCTCAGCACCCTTCTACACATGGGCAGAAACCACTCCCAACCAGCTGGGAGATGATCCCCTCGCAAATGTTGATTTGACACTTAAGCACTATAACAATAACACAAGCATTTCAAACCAGCCTACATCTGACAATGTTTATCTCAAGAGCGATCTTTCATATCACACACCCGACTACAGCAAAGCAAACGGCACAGGTGTAATTGACTTCCCGATGCACTGGAACTTCGGTAGTGCAAGCAATGCATACCGCAGAGCCGTAGAGGAAGATCCCTATTACAATGATTCAACATGGAATGTAACCTATGTTGATTCTCACGACTACGGTCCTGATATGGACACCCGCTACAATGGCGGCACACAGTCTTGGGCAGAAAACCTTAACCTTTTGTTCTCATTCAGAGGAATCCCCTGTCTGTATTACGGCAGTGAGATAGAATTCCAGGCAGGCGTACCTATGGATGTAGGTCCCAATGCTCCTCTCTCTACTACCGGTCGTGCATACTTCGGAGATCATATTGAGGGAAATGTTAATGCAACTGACTTTGCAGAATACACTGCTTCAGGACAAGTAGCCGACACACTTAATTCTCCGCTTTCTGTTCATCTCCAGCAGCTCAACTCTATCAGAAGAGCTGTGCCGGCACTTCAGAAAGGACAGTATACAACATCAAGCAATTATGTATCTGGAAATATGGCATTTATCCGCCGCTACACCGGCGAGGGTGTTGACAGCTTAGCTTGCGTAGCAATTACAGAAGGCGCAACCTTCAAGAATATTCCTAACGGCACATATATTGACGCTGTAACAGGCGATGTTAAATCTGTAACAAACGGAACTCTTACCGTTCCTTCAATGGGTAAGGGCAATATGAGAGTTTATGTATGCTGTGCAAACGGATTTACCGGTATCAACGGACAAATCGGCACAAACGGCACATATCTCAAATAATATTATTCCGCATTATAAAACGGGGCAGAAATGCTCCGTTTTATTTTTTATGTTACTTTTTTGTCAGTTTCACACTTAGCAAATTTTTCGACTTGGCAAATTTTTCAACTTATGTATTGACAAAAATATAAATGTATAATATGATAATAATGTACTAAGTAGACTATTACAATCAATAAGGAGGGAGAATTATGTTTCAGATTGATTTTGCATCAAGAATACCGATTTATGAGCAAATTTGCAACAGCGTAATAAGACTGTCATCTGCCGGTGTATTAAAGCCCGGAGACAAATTGCCGCCGGTGCGAACACTCGCCGCAGAAATGGGTATCAATCCCAATACTGTTGCAAAATCTTACAGAGATCTTGAATCAAGCGGATATATATATACTTCTGTCGGTCGGGGAAGCTTTATTACAGATAAGCTCTCAAAGGAAAATGCAAAAAAGCTCACTGCAATAGACGAGCTTGAAACGGCTGTAAACAACGCTTATATTTTCGGAGTTACAAAAAATGAAATGATCGAAATAATTAACAAAAAATTCGGAGGGGGCGAACAGATTGATTGAAATAAACAATCTTACAAAAAGATTTGATAAAACCGTAGCCGTAGACAGCTTATCAATGAACATTGACAAAGGCTCTGTTGTCGGTCTTATCGGAAGCAACGGCGGCGGAAAATCGACAATACTAAGGCTTTTGGCGGGTGTATATCAACCCGACGACGGAACAGTGTGTATTGACGGAGATACTTTATTTGACAATGCTCAGGCAAAGGGAAAATGCTTTTTCATTCCCGATTTTCCTTACTTTTACAACAACAGCACAATAAACAATACTGCAATTCTGTACAAAAGGCTTTTTCCTAATTGGAGTGATGAAAGGTTTGAGCAGCTGTGCAGCCTGTTTCCGATTGGCAGAAACGACAAAATAATTAATATGTCAAAGGGTATGCAAAGACAGGCGGCGCTTATTTTGGCATTGTCAACCTGTCCCAAATACCTTTTTCTTGACGAAATTTTTGACGGACTGGATCCTGTTGTAAGACTTTTGCTGAAAAAGCTTTTGGCTCAGTGCGTATCACAGGACGAAATGACGGTTATCATTGCTTCTCATAATCTGAGAGAGCTTGAGGATCTATGCGACAGAGTTTGTCTTATACATCACGGCAAGGCGGTTGTAGACCGTGATCTCGATTCCCTAAAGGACAGCTATTCAAAGGTTCAGGTTGCCTTCTCACAGGAGCCTGAGAATGAAAATCCTTTTCTTGGAATTCCTGTTATCAGTCTCAAGCAAAACGGAAATGTGTACAACATAACAATCAAAGGTAAAGAAAATGAATTTATGCCGCAATTAAATGCACTGAACCCCGCCTTTGTTTCGGCAATGCCGTTGACGCTTGAGGAAGTATTTATATGTGAAATGGAGGTTGCCGGATATGATGTCAACAACATCACCTAAAAATAAACTCAGACAAGGCTTGTCCGTCATAGCCTGGGATATAAAATCCTGCGGAAAAGTCTGCGCTGTTTTTTCAATTCTTGCCGTTGTTTCTTCTATTGTTATTATGACAATATGCTTGTCTGCAACATCAAGTTTATACGCTGTTGAGACCTTCCAGCTGATATCAATGTATTTCGTTGCAGCCCTGGCTGAGATATTCACCATAATATATATGGTAAAAACCTTTTCATATCTGCACAACAAACGGAAGGCGGATCTGTACGGCAATCTGCCAATAGACCGCATAACGCTGTTTTTATCTAAATCTGTTTCTTCATTTCTGTTGGCACTAATTCCTACATTTTTCTTTATGGGAATTATATCTATTATTTCCCTTTGCTGCGGCACACCGCTTGGAAATGAAACAATATCGCTGTTCATTCAGCTGCCGTTAGGAACGCTTGCTGTGGTTGCAGCATACGGCTTGCTTGCAGTTTGCTGCGGCACAACGACAAATACCATTGTTATGCTGCTCACCGTAAGTATCTCCTATCCGCTGTCTGCTTTTTTTGTAAAGGGAGTTTTCGGAGCGTTCTACAAGGGGGCATATACACCAATCAGATTCAACAGCTTTATAATGCAGGCGTTAAATCCCTTTGCTGCATATGACGGCAACTTTATCTATTGGCTTTTATTCTCCGGTGTGTGCATTTGTGCCTCACTGCTCCTTGTCAAACGGAGAAAGGCGGAAAGAGCTCAGTCGGCTTTCGCCTACTACCTTCCCTGCCACATTGTAAAGGCTCTTGTAGCCTTCCTGTTTGGAATGATAATAGGCACAATTTTCGGTTCTTTGAATGTATTTGGTTTTGCTCTGGCAGGCTTTATCTTCGGTTTTATTCTCGGCGGAGCTACAGCCTTTGTGCTTTCTCATTTGGCTTTTTATAAAGGGTTCACAAAGCTTCTGAAATCCTCCGTTGTCCTTGGCGCTCTTATTATAGTTGTATCTGCTGCTATGACTGTTATCGACCTTGATGCGTCAGGCTTCAATCAATTTGTTCCGATGACGGACGATGTTCAAAGTGCCGGACTTATTGACATTAATTATACATATACCGAAAGCGGCAAAAACATCGGCGAGCTGACTCTGGATTCCGTAAACGATTTTACGGATAAGGATACAATTTCCAAAATAACCTTTGCTCACTCAGATTTAGTGCAGATTAATAAGCGAAGCTCTGCCGAAAAATACTCGAATATATGGATTGAAATGGCAAATTCCGATCCACATTCCTTCGGCTCTTCTATCGGAATTGCTTATAAGCTAAAGGACGGCAGCATCGTTTCAAGAGTTTACAGCTATTCTCGAATAGAGGGCTTGCTGAACGCTCTTGTGAATGAGGACTACAGCCTCTACTATCCGTACAACAGCGCAGATACAAACGAGATAGCTGCTACGAAAAAATATCAGGAAAAACACAGCGGATATTTAAACGCAAGCCTTGACAGCATATCAAATATAGGCGTTGCCGACATCTCAATCATCAATCAGAGTGTTTCAAAGGACTCTTATGAAAAAATCATCGAGGCTATCCGCAAGGATTACCGCAATGATACTGACAAATCCGGTCTTTTATATATTCCTGAAATTACATATTCTGAACAAATCAGCTTGCTCGATTCAAATGTTTACGACAAAAAAATTGCTATAAATATTTCGTACAGCAAAAGAAATATTGCAGACTTAAATAATTCCATAATGTCAGATTTCTATAATAAGCTGTCACCCGAAGCAGAAACATATAACGAAACAATTTGTATTCCGCCAACCTATAAAAACACAATAAAAGCCTTAAAAGAGGCAAATATCCTTGACAAAGACGGAAAAGTAATTTCCGGAGAAAACCCGAGTTATTATTCCTTCATTGACGGAAATGATGTTTATTCATATGGCGGTTATGACGCTGACAGCAAAGCATATACATACTACTGATATTCCTGATTTTATGCAGATTCAGTGAAAAGTGAAACAAGAAAGCGCACGAATATTTTGCGTGCGCTTTCTTTAGCCATCGCTCGTGCGCACGCAGGGCGCAACTGAGCGGGCAATATAAATTTTTTATTTGATAGCATCATCAATGCATTACAGTCTGTATCTTTTACGATATCTTAATTAAGAATTATACCTCTGATTATATTTTCATATCAAATAAAAAGCGTGCGCATATTGTGCGTGCGCTTTCTTGTGGAGAACAGCTTGTAGTGGAGAACAGCTTGTAGTGGAGAACAGCTTGTAAACGGTCATGCCGAGCCTAAACCGAATGTGTTACAGTTCACTCGATTATTTGTATATCATCAAAGAAGAATAAAGTGCTTGACAAATGCATAAAAATATATTATAATCTCAAAGGTGTAAAGAAATTTACTTTACACCTTTATGGCGAGGAGCTGTAATTAATGGAAAAAAATATCGAGGTTTCTTTGCTTTTCGACTTCTACGGCGAGCTGCTGAAGCCGTCGGGCAGGCAGGCGGTTGACCTCTATTACAATGAAGACCTGTCGCTCGGCGAAATAGCCGACAGAGTCGGAATTACCCGTCAGGGTGTGCGTGACAGCATCAAAAGATGTGAACAGCTGCTTTTTCAGTTTGAGGAAAAGCTCGGACTGTACAAGAGGTTTCGTGAGCTTGAAAACGGACTTGATGAAATTTCCGACACAGCCCGAAGGATAATTGACAGCTCGCAAAATGAGGAAGTATGTAAGCTTGCTTTGAAAATTGAAAGCGCCGCAAGCGATTTAAAGGAATAACAGGAGGGCTATATGGCTTTTGAAGGACTTGCTGACAAACTAAGCAATGCGTTTAAAAAACTTAAGAATAAGGGTAAGCTCTCTGAGGCTGATGTTAAAGAGGCTATGCGTGAGGTCAGATTGGCACTTCTTGAGGCAGATGTAAACTATAAGGTTGCCAAGGACTTTACAAACAAGGTAACAGAAAGAGCAGTAGGTCAGGATGTAATGGAAAGCCTTACTCCTGCACAGATGGTAATTAAGATTGTTGACGAGGAGCTTACTTCCCTTATGGGCGGTGACGGTGCGAGAATAGAGTTTGCGTCAAAGCCTCCTACAATCATTATGCTTTGCGGTCTGCAAGGCTCAGGTAAGACAACCCACGCAGCAAAGCTCGCAAAAATGCTGAAATCTCAGAATCGCCGTCCTCTTCTTGCGGCGTGTGATATTTACCGCCCCGCCGCTATTGACCAGCTAAAGGTTGTCGGCGAAAAGGTAGGAGTTCCTGTCTTTGAAATGGGAACGGAAAATCCCGTTAAAATCGCAAAAAAGGCTATTGCCCACGCAAAGGACTACGGAAATGATGTTGTAATTCTTGATACAGCCGGACGACTTCACATTGACGAGGCTCTTATGAACGAGCTGAAAGAAATTAAAGCAGAGGTTGTTCCCGATGAAATTCTGCTTGTTATCGACTCTATGACCGGTCAGGACGCTGTTAATGTTGCAAAAAGCTTTAACGAGCTTCTTGAAATTTCGGGTGTTATTCTTACAAAGCTCGACGGCGACACAAGAGGCGGTGCGGCACTTTCCGTAAAGGCTGTAACGGGCAAGCCAATCAAGTTTGCAGGTATCGGCGAAAAGCTTGAGGATATTGAGGTTTTCCACCCGGAAAGAATGGCAAGCCGTATTCTGGGTATGGGAGATGTGCTCACCCTTATTGAGGACGCTCAAAACAAGATAGATCAGAAAAAAGCCGAAGAAATGGCTGAAAAGCTGATGAAAAACAAGTTTGACTTCAACGACCTAAACGATCAGTTTGAGCAAATCAAAAAGATGGGACCGCTCAAGGGTATTCTGTCTAAAATTCCCGGACTTGGCAAGCAGCTTGACGGAGTTGATATTGACGACAGGCAGATTGACTGGGTTCAGGCTATTATTCTTTCAATGACACCCGAGGAGCGCAGTAATCCTTCGCTTATGAATCCGTCAAGAAAGCGCAGAATTGCCGCAGGCTCCGGCAGAGCTGTTGAGGAAGTAAACCGCCTTATCAAGCAGCTTGAGCAAATGCAAAAGATGATAAAGCAGATGAACGCAAGGGGCAAAAACGGCAAAAAGAAAAAGAGAAAAATGCTCCCCGGTCTCGGCGGAATGCCAATGGGCGGTATGCCCCCGTATAACTAATCATTCATCCAATTCTGTTGGTGAATATATAAATAATATCAGAGGTGAAATTTATGGCAGTAAAAATCAGACTTAGAAGAATGGGCTCAAAGAAGGCTCCTTTCTACAGAGTAGTAGTTGCAGACTCAAGATATCCCAGAAACGGTCGTTTCATTGAGGAAATCGGTACTTACGATATCCTTAAGAACAGATCGG
>CALYYZ010000019.1 GCA_945607165.1 uncultured Ruminococcus sp.
ATAGATTTGCCGATGATCTTCTATGTTTTTGACCTTGAAAAATACATTAATGAAAGGGACTTCTATTTTGATTTTAAGCTTTATGCACCGGGAAAGATAGTATATTCTCAGGAACAGCTTATTGACGCAATCAAAAATGAAGATTACTGCACCGAGCGTATTAAGCCCTTTGCTGATATGTTTTTCGATTATCGTGACGGTAAATCTACCGATAGAGTTGTAAAATTAATTTATGATAATTTAAAATAACAGTTGACAAATAAGAAAATATGTAATATAATATTACCTGAAAATAAAGCAAAGCAGAAATGCTTTCACCTGTGGGGTGTCGTCTGCACGGGTCAATACTTAATTTTATTATGTTATGTATTGCATGCGGACGGAGTATTTCTGTCCGCATTTATTATTTTACAGTACTTTGGAGGTGCTTAACCATCGGCAAGAAGGATAATGTTCAGATTAATGAAGAAATCCGCGACAAAGAGCTGAGAATAATCGGCTCCGACGGCCAACAGCTCGGTATTATGTCTGCAAATGAAGCTTTGAATCTTGCAGAGCAAAAAGGTCTTGATTTGGTCAAGATTGCTCCTCAGGGCAAACCGCCTGTTTGCAAGATTATGGATTACGGAAAATACCGTTTTGAACAGGCAAAAAGGGAAAAGGAAGCAAGAAAAAATCAGCGTATTGTTGATATTAAAGAAGTCAGACTTTCTCTTAATATCGATACTCACGATTTTAATACTAAGCTTAACAATGCCCTTAAGTTCATTAAGCACGGTGATAAGGTAAAGGTTTCCATTCGTTTCAGAGGTCGTGAAATGGGACATCCCGAAATCGGATTGGAAACTATGAAGCGTTTTGCGGACGCATGTGCAGAGGTTGCTGTCGTTGAGAAGCCTGCTAAGCTTGAAGGCCGCAATATGCTTATGTTTCTTGCGCCAAAGTCAAACAAGTAATTCTATAGGAGGATTTAGTTATGCCTAAAATTAAAACACACAGCGGTGCCAAAAAGCGTTTTAAACTTTCCAAAAACGGTAAGGTAATTCGTGCTCACGCTAATAAAAGTCACATCTTGAACAAGAAAACAAGAAAGCGCAAGAGAGGTCTTCGCCAGACTGTTGTAACTGATAAGACAAACACAGCACAGGTAAAGCGTCTTATCCCTTACAAATAATTAATGCTTTTAACTAATTCTATTATCGGAGGTAACATATAATGGCACGTGTAAAAGGTGCGATGATGACTCGCAAAAGAAGAAAAAAGACTTTAAAGCTGGCTAAGGGCTATTGGGGTTCAAAATCCAGACATTTCAAAATGGCTAAACAGGCTGTAATGAAGTCCGGCAACTATGCTTATGTCGGCCGTAAGCAGAGAAAGAGAGATTTCCGTCGTCTTTGGATTACTCGTATTTCCGCTGCCTGCAAGGCAAACGGCACAAATTATTCAACATTTATGAATGGAATTAAAAAAGCAGGTATTACATTAAACCGCAAAATGCTTTCAGAGATTGCTGTTTCAGACCCTGCTGCTTTTACATCTCTTGTTGAACAAGCTAAGAACGCTTAATTATTATTTGTAAATGCGTTTGGGTTTTCCCAAACGCTTTTGCTGTTTTAGGAGACACTTATGCGATATATAACAAGTAAGGATAATTCAATAATCAAGAATACCGCAAAGCTTATAAACAGTTCAAAATTCAGAAAGCAATCAGGCTTGTTTGTTTGCGAAGGCTTGCGTATTTGTTATGATGCAATGCTCAGCGGAGCAAAAATAGACAGTGTTTTTGTTACACAACAGGCTGTTGATAAATATGGGGAAAAGCTTTCAAAAATAATAAAATATGCAGACAACTGCTTCACTGTCTCCTTGCAGGTGTTTTCACATATAAGCGAAACCAAATCTCCGCAGGGAGTCTTGTGTGTGATAAAAACACTTGACAAAAGCGGTCAGTTTGATACAATAAAAGATAACGGAAAATTTCTTGCACTTGATAATGTTCAGGATCCTAATAATCTTGGTACTATTTTGCGTTCTGCTGAAGCATTCGGAATAGACGGAATAGTGTTGTCGGAAGATTGCTGTGATGTTTACAATCCTAAGGTGGTAAGAGGCAGCATGGGTGCAGTTTTTCGTTTGCCGTTCACCATTTATAAAAGTATTTCGGATTTTCTTTTTGACAATCCTCGTATAAAATCATACGCTTCTGTTGTTGATCCAAACGCAATGAGCGTTAAAACAGTTAATTTTAAGGCTCCGTGCGTCATCATTATCGGCAACGAGGGCAATGGGATAAAATCCGAAACATTGAATAGCTGCTCCGAAAGGATCACAATTCCTATGTCCGGTAAGGCTGAGTCCTTAAACGCTTCGGCTGCGGCAACAATTCTTATTTGGGAAATGATAAGATGATATCAGATAATGCAAAATTTTGGATTTGGATTTCTATTGCGCTTGGATATAACACAACAAAGGTTAAACGAATTGCACAGTTATATTCGGATATATCCCTCTTTTACTTGGGTGGTGAAAGAGAGTGGAAATTTTGCGGTATTTTTTCTCAGAAGGATATTGACAATCTCTCAAAGACTAAGCTTGAACAAGCCGATAAGCATATCAACAGGTGCAAACAACTCGGTTATTCGATAATCGCTATTGATGACGATAAATTTCCCAAATGTGTATATAATATTGATGCTCCGCCTGCAGTAATATATGTAAGCGGAAAGCTACCCGATGTTGATAATCGTCTTACCATCGGTATAGTCGGTACACGAAGAGCTACAAAATACGGTGTAGACAATTCCTATAAAATCGCATATGCGCTTTCAAAATACGGAGTTACGGTAATCAGCGGTGGAGCTCTGGGTGTGGACTGTGCTTCCCACAGGGGTTCACTTGCGGCTGACGGAGTAACGATCTGTGTCAGGGGCTGTGGACTTAATTCAAAATATCTGCACGAAAATGAAGCAATGCGAAACGCAATTACCAAAAGGGGAGCTGTTATTTCCGAGTATCCCCCGGACGAATCGCCGAGACCGTACTACTTTCCGGCAAGAAATCGCTTGATTTCCGCTTTATCCGACGGGGTTTTGGTAATTGAGGCAGGAGCAAAAAGCGGTTCTCTCATTACAGCTAACCTTGCGCTCGACCAAGGAAAAGAAGTGTTTGCACTCCTTGGTAATAACAGTCCTCAAAACGAAGGCTCTAACAGTAAAATAAAGAACGGTACGGCTATTCCGATTACCGATTTTATGGATATATTAAACGAGTTTGATAATTTGTATGCTACAGACGGAGAGATAGATTTTGACAGTATATCTCTTGAGGACATTGAGGCAATTCCCGTAAAAGGTAATTGTCCGATTAAGAAAAGACCGAAAAAGTTTAAAGCAACGGATGCTCCGGTTGTTAAAATAGACTCACTCGTTGATAATTCGGAGAAGTCCCCTGAGCACAAAAAAGATATATGCTTGAATACAACGGCTCAAACAATATATAATTATATTGGCAAGGAGCCTGTTCATATAGATAAAATATCCGGAGACCTGAATATTCCCGTATTTAAAGTACTAAGCTCAATTACAGAGCTTGAAATGCAGGGACTTATAACAGCTCATTCCGGAAGACGATATACACTCAAATAAACGGAGGCATAAGATGTCAGATTTGGTTATAGTTGAGTCACCGGCAAAGGCAAAAACAATAAAGAAATACCTTGGCTCAGATTATGAGGTAGTCGCCTCAATGGGGCACATCAGGGATTTGCCGAAATCAAGACTCAGCGTTGATATTAAGAATCAATTTGCGCCTAAATACGAAATAATCAAGGGCAAGGAAAAGCTGGTAAAGGAGCTTAAATCACTTGCAGATAAAAGCGACAATATATACCTTGCTACCGACCCCGATCGTGAGGGGGAAGCTATATCTTGGCATCTGGCTTACATTTTGGGATTGCCTGAGGATTATTGCAAGCGTGTAGAATTTAATGAAATTACAAAGTCGGGCGTTAAAAGCGGAATGGAAAATCCGAGGAGCCTTAATATTGACCTTATAAATGCTCAGCAGGCAAGACGAGTGCTTGACCGACTGGTAGGCTACAAGCTCAGTCCATTTGTTTCTCAAAAAATACGCAGAGGACTTTCTGCCGGTCGTGTTCAGTCTGTTGCATTGAGAATGATAGTTGACAGAGAGAATGAAATAAGAAAATTTGTTCCTGAGGAGTATTGGTCAATAGACGGAAAATTCATTCCTAAGGGCAGCAGAAAATCCTTTTCGGCTTCCCTTTATTCCGATAAGAACGGCAAAATAAAGATTACAAATGCAGAACAGGCAGATAAAATAGAAGCAGATTTACAAAATGCGGAATATATAGTAACCAAGGTTAAAAACGGAACAAGAAAGAAATCTCCCGTTCCGCCTTTCATCACTTCAACTCTACAACAGGAGGCGTCCAGAAAGCTCGGCTTTCAGTCAAGACGAACTATGCGTGTCGCCCAGGAACTGTATGAAGGCGTTGAAATCGACGGAATGGGTGCAACAGGTCTTATAACCTATATGAGAACCGACTCGCTGAGAATTTCAAATGTGGCTGTTGAAGAGGTTACAAAGTATATTTCAGAAACATACGGAGATAAGTATCTTCCTCCAAAACCGAGATTTTTTAAATCAAGAAGCAACGCTCAGGACGGTCACGAGGCAATAAGACCTTCAATGCCGTCACTTACCCCCGACAGCATAAAGTCAAGTCTTACCTCCGACCAATATAAGCTTTATAAACTGATTTGGAACAGATTTACTGCGTCACAAATGGCGGATTGTATACAAAAGACAACACAGGCTGATATAGAAGCAAACGGTTATACCTTTAAAGCGTCAGGATACCATGTTGATTTTGACGGATTTACTGTCCTTTATGTAGAGGGCAAAGATACAGAGGAGGAAAAGTCAACTCAGCTTCCGCCTCTTGAAAAAAATATGACCGTAAGGTGTAAAGAGCTTAAAAAGAATCAGCATTTTACACAGCCTCCTGCCAGATATACCGAGGCTTCCCTGATTAAGGCTCTCGAAGAATACGGAATCGGAAGACCTTCAACATACGCT
Source organism: uncultured Ruminococcus sp. (assembly GCA_945607165.1). Lineage (GTDB taxonomy): Bacteria > Bacillota > Clostridia > Oscillospirales > Acutalibacteraceae > Ruminococcoides. Next base: position 5,101 of record CALYYZ010000019.1, read on the forward strand.
GCAACGATAACTACAATCACCGGAAGAGAGTATGTTAAGCGCGAAGCAAAGAGTCTGATTCCCACAGAGTTGGGCGAAGTTATCACAAAGCTTATGAAGGAACGCTTCCCAAAGATTGTTAATCTGAAATTTACAGCTCAAATGGAGGATAATCTTGATAGGGTTGAAAGCGGAGAAGAACAGTGGGTAGACCTTTTATCAGATTTCTACGGCGATTTCGAGGAAACCCTCAAAAAGGCAAAGGCTGAAATGGAGGGCGTAAAGCTTAAGCTCAAGGAGGACGAAACAGATATCGTCTGTGAAAAGTGCGGAAGAAAGATGGTAGTTAAGGTCGGAAGATACGGCAAATTTATCGCCTGTCCCGGATATCCCGAATGTAAGAACATTAAGAAATATGTTGAAAAAACCGGTGTAACCTGTCCAAAATGCAATGGAGATGTAATTGTAAAGCACACAAAGTCAAAAAGAGTGTTTTACGGCTGCTCAAACTATCCCGAATGTGACTTCGTAAGCTGGAATGAGCCGACAAACGAGAGATGTCCTCAGTGCGGAGAAATTCTATATAAGAAAAAAGGAAAAAAACCTGTTGTTTATTGTGCAACAGAAGGCTGCGGTTTTTCAAAAACGCTGACTGCTCAAGAGAAATCGGAAGAAAAGTAATGTATATAAATGTTATAGGTGCGGGTCTTGCAGGGTGCGAGGCTGCAATGAAAATTGCCTCAAAGGGTATAAAGGTTCATCTCTATGAGATGAAACCGAGAAAAAAGACTCCTGCTCACCATACCGATATGTTCGGTGAGCTTGTGTGTTCAAATTCATTAAAGGCTCTTCGCAAAGAAAGTGCGGCAGGACTGCTAAAGGAGGAAATGCGCAGACTCGACTCCTTCTTAATGAAATGTGCCGATAAATGCCGTGTACCTGCCGGAGGAGCTTTGGCTGTTGACAGAAGTATTTTTGCTCAGCTTGTAACCGAAGGCATCAAGAATAATCCTAATATTGAAGTGTTCAGCGAAGAGGTTACACAAATTCCTTATGACGCAATTACTGTTATTGCCACGGGTCCGCTTACCTCTGAACCCCTTGCCGAATCAATCAGGGAGATTTGCGGAGATTCACTTTCATTTTTTGATGCGGCGGCTCCCATAGTCTCGGCAGAAAGTGTTGATATGAATTATGCCTTCTTTGCTTCAAGATACGGTAAAGGAGACGGTGATGATTACATCAACTGTCCAATGAACAAAGATGAGTATGAGCAGTTTTACAATGAATTAGTCAAAGCACAAAGAGCGCCACTGCATGATTTTGATGTCAATAATCCAAAGGTATATGAGGGCTGTATGCCGGTTGAGGTTATGGCTCAAAGAGGAGAAGGTACTCTGCGATTCGGACCGATGAAGCCGGTTGGATTAACCGATCCTAAAACAGGACACAGACCTTGGGCGGTTCTCCAATTAAGAAAAGAAAACTCAGCCGGTACAATGTATAATTTGGTTGGTTTCCAGACAAATCTAAAATTTCCCGAACAAAAAAGGGTTTTTTCGCTTATACCTGCTTTGCATAACGCTGATTTTATAAGGTACGGTGTGATGCACAGAAATACCTTCATTTGTTCTCCTAAAGTTCTTAATGCCGATTTTTCTGTTAAAGAAAATAAGAATCTGTTCTTTGCCGGTCAGCTGACGGGTGTAGAGGGATATATGGAGTCGGCGGCTTCGGGAATAGTTGCGGGTATAAATGCAGTAAGAAGATACAAAAATATTGACACGCTTGTTTTTCCCGAAAAGACTATGATAGGTGCTTTATCGGCATATATTTCAGATTCAACTGTTTCAAATTTTCAGCCTATGGGCGCAAATTTCGGAGTGCTGCCGGAGCTTGAAGACAGACCAAGGGATAAAAAGCTCAGAGGTGCGGCATATTCGTCTCGTGCAATATCTGAAATAGAGAAATTTATCAGTGAAAATTCAGAGGTCTAATATGAAAATTATTGTAGATGCTTTTGGCGGTGACAATGCACCGCTTGAAATAATCAAAGGCTGCGCCGATTCTGTCAAAGAATTCGGAGTAAACATTATTCTGACAGGTGACGAGCAAAAAATTAAATCCGTTGCATATGACAATGGAATTTCTCTTGAAGGCATTGAGATTGTTCATTGCGAACAGGTCATTACAATGGATGACCATGCTGATTCTGTACTAAAAACTAAGAAAGACAGTTCAATGGCTGTTGGTTTGCAGCTGCTCAATCAGGACAAGGGTGATGCCTTCATCAGCGCCGGTAACAGCGGAGCACTGTGTATGGGAGCCACGCTGTCAATAAAAAGAATAAAGGGAATCAAACGGCCGGCATTTGCACCTGTACTGCCGAATGAAAGCGGATTCTTTATGCTTCTTGACGGCGGCGCAAATATAGATTGCCGTCCTGAAATGCTGTATCAGTTTGCGCTTATGGGTTCTGTCTATATGGAAAAAGTAATGAAGGTTTCAAATCCCCGTGTAGGTTTGGCAAATGTCGGAACCGAGGAACATAAGGGCAGTGAACTATACCGTGAAAGCTATGCTCTCCTGAAGAACAGCGAATTAAATTTTGTCGGTAATGTTGAGGGCAGAGATATACCTAAGGGCGTATGCGATGTTGTTGTTTGTGACGGTTTTACCGGGAATTTAATTTTAAAGACCTATGAGGGTGTTGCAATAACACTTATGAAACAAATTAAGCATATGTTTTCCGACAGCACAAAGGGCAAGCTCGCAGCGGCTCTTGTTATGAAGGATATTAAATTTATGAAAAAGCATTTTGACTATAATGCTTACGGCGGAGCACCTATTCTCGGAGCTTCAAAGCCTGTTTTCAAAGCTCACGGGGATTCAAAGGCTGTAACCTTAAAGAATGCCGTTAAGCTGTCAATGGACTATGTATCTGCAAATGCCATTGAGGAGATTTTATCAGCATTAAAAGTATAGGAGTCAAAAATGAAAGATTTACAAGAAAAAATCGGCTATCATTTTAAAAATCCCGAATTGCTTTCCGTGGCACTCACACACTCTTCTTTTGCAAACGAACATAAGTCTCAGCACATTAAATATAATGAAAGACTCGAATTTCTCGGTGATTCCGTTCTTTCTGTTGTTGTGTCAGATTATATTTTCAAGAATTGTCCCGAACTACCTGAGGGAGAACTTACTAAGCTCAGGTCATATCTTGTCTGCGAAAGGTCGCTGTTTAATTTTGCGAAGCAAATCGATCTTGGAAAATATCTTAGACTTAGCAAGGGCGAAAGAAACAACGGAGGCGCACAAAGGCCGTCAATATTAGCGGACGCCTTTGAAGCCGTGATTGCCGCTATATATATAGACGGAGGAATCGAGCCTGCGTCAAAACATATACTGAATTTCGTGATACCGGAAATTAAAAACAAAAAAAAGAAAAAAATTACCGATTACAAGACAACTCTGCAGGAAATCATTCAAAAGAATCCCGGTGAGCAGCTTGAGTATGTTTTGATAAAGGAAAGCGGGCCCGACCACAACAAGCACTTTGTTGTTGAGGTGCATCTCAACAGTAATGTAATAGGTAAGGGCGGCGGAAGAAGTAAAAAGGAAGCCGAACAGCAGGCAGCGAGAGAGGCTTTGGAGCTGATGGGATATTAAACACGCAAATATTTCAATATTTATTCCTCATAACGGATGCCCCCATCAATGCAGCTTTTGCAATCAAAAAAACATTACAGGACAATCCTTTCAGCCAAGTGTGAATGATGTAAAACGGATTTTAACAGAGGCAAAAGCAAAGCTTTTAAACAGAGCATTTGACACTGAAATTGCGTTTTTCGGCGGCAGCTTTACAGCCATTGACAGGGAATATATGATTTCTCTGCTTGAGGCGGCACAGCCTTTTCTGGATAAATTCTCCGGTATTAGAATTTCCACCCGACCTGATTACATAGATGACGAAGTGCTGTCCATTCTTAAAAAATACGGAGTAACCTCCGTTGAGCTTGGTGCACAATCTATGAACAATGAGGTTTTGGCTGCAAACAACAGGGGACACAGCTGTGCTGATGTAATAAAAGCCTCAAAACTTATTAAGCAGTACGGATTTTCCCTCGGGCTGCAAATGATGACGGGTCTATACAAGGCAACAGAGGAAACTGATATTAAAACCGCCCAACAATTTATTGAGCTTAAGCCCGATACAGTCAGGATTTATCCTACTGTTGTAATGAGGGGCACACAGCTTGAAACCCTATATAATTCTTCGGAATACAAAACCTATTCGTTAGAGCAGTCTGTCGAGCTTTGCTCACAGCTGATTGAGCTGTTTTATAAAGAAAGTATCCCTATAATAAGATTAGGACTTCATTATTCAGACAGCCTAACGGAAAACAGTGTTTCAGACAGCTACCATCCGGCTTTTAAGGAGCTTTGCGAAGGCAGAATATTTTATCGCAGGCTTATCAACGAGATTAAAAATGCCGATAAGAAAAGCTTTACTGTGTTTATTAATGAAAGATCATTATCAAAATTTTACGGACAGAAAAAATGCAATGTCAATACATTCAAAGCTTTGGGATACAATTATGAGATAAAATTCGATAACAGTCTCGGAAAATATGATTTATACATAAAATAGGGGTTATATAATGCGTTTAAAATCATTGGAAGTTCACGGATTCAAGACTTTTCCCGATAAAACTAAATTATCTTTTGAACAGGGAATTACATCTGTTGTCGGTCCTAACGGTTCAGGAAAGAGTAATATCAGTGACGCAATCCGCTGGGTGCTCGGTGAACAATCTCCAAAGAGCCTCAGATGCTCAAAAATGGAGGATGTAGTTTTTAACGGTACCGATAAAAGAAAGCGTCAGGGATATGCAGAGGTAACTTTAAATATTGACAATTCCGACCGATTCCTTGATTTTGACGGAGACGAGGTTGCGGTAACAAGAAGATATTACCGAAGCGGTGAAAGCGAGTATCTGATAAACAAGGCAGCTGTGCGTCTTAAGGATATTAACGAACTTTTTATGGATACCGGCCTTGGCAGAGACGGATACTCTATGATAGGTCAAGGTAAAATTGACAGTATAGTGTCATCAAAGAGCGAAGAACGAAGAGAAATCTTTGAAGAAGCCGCCGGTATTTCTCGGTACAGATACAGAAAAATTGAAGCAGAAAGAAAGCTTAAGGGAACAGAGGATAATCTTCTTCGTCTGCGTGATATTGTCACTGAGCTTGAAGAAAGAGTCGAACCCTTGAGAAAACAGTCAGAGAAAGCAAAGCAATTCCTTGAATACTCCGAAGAAAAACGAGGACTTGAAATAGCCCTGTGGCTGATTACGCTTGATAAATCAGTGGATAGCCTTAAGCAGCAGGATGAAAGAATCTCCATTGCCAAGGCTCAGTATGACGAAGCCGAGACGGCGCTGAGCAACATTCAGACCGAAACGGAGGAAATTTATAAAAAAAACGGCGAACTTGCTTCACAAATAGAGAATATCCGAAATAAAATCTCAGAAATAGAAGCAAGATCAGCAGAGAAAAGGTCGTTTATTTCCGTTTCTCAGAATGATATCCTTCACAACAATGAAAATATTGAACGAGTAAAATCCGAAATTGAAGATGCTGAGAAAAGCGTAGATGAGCTTGAAAGGATTATTTCCGAAAAACAAGAGGAGATAGCAAAGCTTGATTCTGATATTATTGAGAAGCAAAAGAAATACAGCAAAATTTCAGAACAGCTAAACACAATTAACCTCGATTCAAGCAAAAGCGGAGATATTTTGCAGGAAATTACTGCTCAGCTGTCGGTTTTGACTGCACAATCGGCTGATGCAAGGGTAATAGAAATGACTTCGGAAAGCACAATTTCCGAGCTTAATACAAGGACTGAAACCCTGACGGCAGCAATTTGCGAAAAATCAAAGGAGATTGAACAGCTTAAAAGCGTCTACTCTGCCTATAATTCCGATATTTCAGAAGTTGATGAACAGATAAAGGGATTAATAAACTCCATAGACGGTTTAGAACTTAAGATTTCCTCAAAGGATAAAAAGAAAAACGAAACTAAGCAGGAGTGCGACAAGCTTTTGCTTGATGTAAATGAGCATAAAAGAAAAATTGCTTTTCTTGAAAACCTTGAACGGAATCTTGAGGGTTTTTCAAAAAGCGTAAAGACCGTTGTCAATGCTTATAATAACGGACGGCTTAAAGGAATATGCGGTCCTGTTTCAAGAGTTATTTCCGTTCCAAAAAAATACGGAGTTGCAATAGAAACCGCACTCGGTGCTGCAATGCAGAATATAGTAGTAGACACTGACGAAGACGCAAAACAAGCAATTCGGTTTCTCAAATCCTCTGATTCGGGAAGGGCAACCTTTTTACCGCTTAATACAATAAAACCGAGATCTCTGAGTGAAAAAGACCTTGACGATTGCTATGGCTTTGTAGGCATTGCCTCGGAACTGTGCTCGTGCGATTCAAAGTATTCAAATATTCTGAGGTCTCTGCTCGGAAAAATTGTTGTTGCAGAGGATCTTAACAGCGCCGCTGCAATAGCAAAAAGATATTCCTACCGTTTCAAGGTGGTTACGCTTGACGGTCAAGTGGTAAACGCCGGAGGTTCTCTTACAGGCGGTTCGCTTAACAAGAACACAGGATTGTTGAGCAGAACTGCCGAGATAGAACAGCTTAAAATTCAATGCAATGAGCTGCAAAACAAATCTATACAATCTCAGAAAATGCTCGAAAAGATTTCAGCGGAGTATTCTGCCGTAGAAGCCGAGCTTTTGGGTGCAAGAGCCGATTTGTCGGTAAAACAACAAGAACAAGTAAGACTGGTTGCAGAAAGACAGGCTTGTGAAAATGAGCTTAACAATGCAGCAAGGCAAATCGAAGCTTCAAAAAAGGAAATTGAAGACTGTGAACAAAGAATTCAGTTGTTAAAGTCTAACAGCCTTAACGCAAAGAAACAGCTTGCAGAGCTTAATACAAAAATTGCCGAAGCAGAAGAAAAGGTAAATGCTGTTACCGGAAGCAGAGCAGTTCTCACAAAGAAAAGGGAAGAGCTTACTACCTTGCTGCAAAATACAAGGCTTGAAATTGTAACAGCTCAAAAGGATATCGACGCTCTTAACACAGAGATTGTATCTGCAAAAAATGCCGGCTCCAATCACGATGAGCGTTGTGCAGAGCTTCAGAACAGAATTGACGAATATAATGCATTAATTGAACAGAGCAATCAAAAAATGCTGGCGCTTGATAATGAGCTTGCAGAGCTTGAAAAAGAAAAGCTTTCTGCACTTGATGAAATAGACAGGATTAATATTCTCAAGGACGAGCTTGAAAAACGCAGCGTTGAAATTCGTGCTATTGAGCGCAACAAAACCTCTGAGCGTGAATTTTCCGGCCGAGAGCTTGCGAGACTGGAAGAAAGAAAAATCAGCATACAAAAGCAGTATGATGATATCATCTCAAAGCTTTGGGAAGAATATGAGCTTACCAAAAGAGAAGCAGAAGAAACGGCAATTCAAATCGAGGATTCTGCAAAGGCAAACAGAAGACTCGGAGAACTGAAACAAAAAATTAAATCTCTCGGAAATGTGAATGTTTCCGCAATAGAGGAATACAAGGAGGTATCCGAGAGATATGAATTTATGAGTGCTCAGGTGAATGATGTTGAGAAGTCAAAAAAGGAGATTGAAAAGCTGATTTTTGACCTTACAAAGCAGATGAAAGAGGTATTTGTCGAAAGCTTTGAACAGATCAATAAGAATTTCACATACACTTTTAAAGAGCTTTTCGGAGGCGGCACAGCTTCTTTATCACTGTCGGATCCTGAAAATATTCTGACAAGCGGTATAGATATTATCGTTCATCCGCCGGGAAAAATAGTTGTGCACCTTGATGCTTTGTCCGGAGGAGAAAAAGCGCTTGTTGCCATAGCACTTTACTTTTCAATAATGAAAGTAAGACCTGCTCCGTTTTGTGTAATGGACGAGATAGAAGCTGCGCTTGACGATGTCAATGTTTACCGCTTTGCAAGCTACCTGCGAAGACTGACAGAAAAAACACAATTCATATTAATTACACACAGACGGGGAACAATGGAAGAAGCCGATGTCCTATACGGTGTTACTATGCAGGATGAGGGTATATCAAAGCTGTTAGAGCTAAGATCGGCTGAGATTGCCGAAAAGCTCGGAATAGATACAAAATAAAGGACTGATATTATGGGATTTTTCAGTAAAATTAAAGAGGGACTTAAAAAAACAAGAAATGCAGTAATCGGTCAGATTGACTCAATGCTGAAATCATTTACAAAGATTGACGAGGAGCTTTTTGAAGAGCTGGAGGAGCTTCTGGTAATGGGTGATGTCGGTGTTTCCACTGCTGAAAAAATATGTGACGAGCTTCGTATCAGAGTTAAAAAAGATGGAATCAAGGATCCAGCCGAAATAAACAGGCTGCTTGAAGAGACCGTAGCGGAAATGCTCAGGGGAGGAGAGGAACTTGAGCTTTCGTCCACTCCTGCTATCATACTTGTTATCGGGGTGAACGGTGTAGGAAAAACTACTACAATAGGAAAGCTCGCTAACAGCCTTTCAAAGCAAGGCAAAAGGGTAATCCTTGCCGCCGCAGATACATTCAGGGCGGCTGCGATAGACCAGCTTCAGATTTGGGCCGACAGAAGCGGCTGTGAAATTATTAAGCAAAGCGAGGGCAGCGATCCTGCCGCAGTAGTTTTCGATGCTATTTCTGCAGCAAAGGCAAGGCATGCCGATGTAATCATCTGTGATACGGCAGGTCGCCTTCACAACAAGAAGCATCTTATGGACGAGCTTGCAAAAATCAACAGAATAATCGACAGAGAGCTTCCCGATTCGTCAAAGGAAAAACTCCTTGTACTTGATGCCACAACAGGTCAAAATGCAGTTAATCAGGCTGAACAGTTCAGAGAGGCTACGGGAATAACCGGCATTGTGCTTACAAAGCTCGACGGAACTGCGAAGGGCGGAGTTGTACTCGCCATAAAAGAAGGTCTTGGTATTCCTGTAAAATATGTCGGTGTCGGAGAACAAATTGACGATCTTCAGCCCTTTAATGCTGATGATTTTGCCAAGGCGCTTTTTGCCTCCACGGAGTGATTTTATGAAATTTATAATAGCAACAAGCAATAAAAAGAAGCTTTGTGAATTGGAGCGAATACTGGCTCCGCTTGGAATAGATGCTGTTTCTGCTAAGGATTACGGCATAACCCTTGATGATGTTGAAGAAACAGGAGATACCTTTGCCGAGAATGCTTATTTAAAAGCAGCAGCGGCACATAAAAAAACGGGGCTTCCTGCCGTAGCTGATGATTCCGGGCTCTGTGTTGATGCGCTTAACGGCAGACCGGGTGTGTTCTCTGCACGATATGCGGGGGAAAATGCCACCGATGCCGAAAAAAACGAGAAGCTTCTCAACGAGCTTTCAGGTGTACCGGATGAAAAACGCAAAGCCTGTTTTGTTTGTTCAATTTGCTGCGTCCTGCCTGACGGAAAGAAAATTACTGTTGAGGGCAAATGCGAGGGAAAAATCGGATTTGAGCCGGTGGGCGACGGTGGATTTGGCTATGACCCTGTTTTTATGGTCGGTGACAAAAGCTATGCCCAGCTTACCTCTCAGGAAAAAGATATGATAAGTCACAGAGGACGAGCTTTGAGACAGCTAAAAGAGGAGCTAACAAAAATACTTTGATTCATTATTACCGAAAGGATTGTTTATATGCTTACAAGTAAACAAAGAGCTTATCTGAGAGGACTTGCAAACAGTATCGACACAATTTTAATTATTGGAAAAGGCAAGATTACCGATAATGTTTTGATGCAGGCAGATACTGCGCTTAC